>JAFSZN010000150.1 GCA_017455665.1 Lentisphaeria bacterium | reverse complement strand
TCCCAGATCCGCAACCGCGAGATCGCGCTGCGCATCCTGAAAAGCCGCCTGCTGGAGATCCAGCGCAGCGAGGAGGCCGCGAAACAGGCCGCCAGCAAACGCCTGCAGGTCGGCACCGGCGACCGCAGCGAACGCATCCGTACCTACAATTTCCCCCAGAACCGCGTTACGGACCACCGGTTCGGCGTGGTTTCGGTCTTCAACCTCCCCGCGCTCATGGAGGGCGACCTGGACCTGCTGCTCGATCCGCTCTTCCTGGCGCACAGCAGGCTCGTGGTGGAGGATTTTCTGAAAAATCAGGGGGAAACATCCTGACCGGCGCTTGATTTTTCCGCCCGGTCGTGGCATATTGATAAAAAGGGGTAACCGTAAAAACGGTTTAAAAACAAGGAGGGAACCATGTATTACGTTCATACGGGGCGAAATGTCGACCCGCGGGACGTCCGCGACTACACGCGCGTGCTCCGCGAGATCGACCGGGAACGCCGCGAGCTGGTATCGTTCGCCGTGACGTGCGATCCGCTTCAAAAAGGGTTCGGCGCCGAGCTCACACGCCACAAGGACCATCTGCACGACCTCTCCGAACAGGAGGAACTGATGATGATCCGCACGCGCTACATCGAATTCGAGCCGCACTGGCGCGCGCACCGGAAGTTTCAGAGTTTCCTGAGCTCGGCTGACTCCCGCGAAACGCTGCTCTTCTGCACCGACTGGCTGAGGCAGCACGAATCCTCCGCCGACACGGAGTTCCGCCAGTGGCTCCGGCACGGCTGCAGGCCCGCCGCCAGCACGGACTGCAACGACTGTCTGTACGGCACGGACCCGGAACGCATCCTGTTGTCCGTGAAGATGCAGCTGATATAACAGGTCCCGTCGTCAGGTCGCAAAGCTCAAAAAAGACACATAAAAAAGATGAATGGCGTTTTTTCCATCAAGTTTCAGTAAAAGGTACTGTTTTTACTGAAACTTGCATGCATGCGCGTGAGGAAGGGCAAAAAGGTCAATTAAAATAGTGCAAACGGCTTGAAAAACATGTTCGCCGGATGTATTTTATACCATCAGAACAAACCATCGGCCCCAGCGGACGGAACAGGACAGCCCCCATGAGAAAACCCGACATCTTCGACGAGATCATCCAGTGCCTGAAAACAGGCGAAAAGACCGGAGCCGACACCTCCATGAGCGAAGAGACGCTCCGCGCGTTCTATAGCGCCCCCGTCCGCAAGGCCGTCCCACGTCCCCAGGCGCAGTCCGCCCCGGCGCAGAACACTCAGGGCGTCCCGCCCGCCTACGCGCCCGACATCCCCGAATGGGAATCGTTGCGCACCGAATGCGCCGCCTGCATGAAATGCGGCCTCGGAAAAACCCGCACCAACATGGTCTTCGCCGACGGCAATCCGCACGCCGAACTGATGTTCATCGGCGAAGGTCCCGGAGCGGACGAGGACGCCACCGGCGTGCCGTTCGTGGGGCGCGCGGGCGAACTGCTGTCGCGCATGATCGCCGCCATGACGTTCGACCGCAAAACGGAGACGTGCATCGCGAACATCGTGAAGTGCCGCCCGCCGGGAAACCGCAATCCCGCCGACGACGAGGCCGCGGCGTGCATGCCGTACCTGAAACGCCAGATCGCCATGGTGAATCCGAAGGTGATCGTGCTGCTCGGCGCGGTGCCGCTCCTGTACCTATTCAACCTCAAAGGCATCATGCGGCTTCGCGGGCGCTGGCTGGACTACGGCGGCATCCCCGTCATGCCGACCTACCACCCGGCGTTTCTCCTGCGCAATCCACCGGCGAAGAAAGACGCCTGGGCGGACCTGCAGGCGGTCATGGCGGTCTTCGGGCGCAAACCCGCGCCCCGGCGCTGAACCCGACGCGAGGTCGTCCGCATGGGCAGGTATATCGTCAAGCGCATCCTCTACTCCGTCTGGATCCTGCTCGGGATCATGGTCGTCACGTTCATCCTGTTCCGGGTATCCTCGGGCGATCCGACCGCCGTGCTGCTCGGCAAGAACCCGACCGCCGCGGACGTGGAGGCGATGCGCGACTCCATGGGCTGCGACAAGCCGCTGTTCTTCGGCATGTGGCGCGTCACCGAGCTGTACCCCGCTGCCGACTTCACCGGCGGACATACCGAGTTCCCCGGGATCGAGCTGAAAGACGTTGATTTGGAGAAGGCCGCCGGACAGGACGGTCTGCGCCTCGGCGCCGGCTCCGCCGTCTTCAAACGCCAGTTCGTCAACAAAGAATCGAAAAACCGCATCGTCCTCTCCGGCTCGGGACGTTTCCGCGTGGCGGGACAGGAGATCGAGCTCACGTCCGGCGAAACCGCGATCGAGCTGACGGACGCCCCCGACGAGCTCACGGTCGCCGGTCTCGCCCCCGACTGCGTGCTGGTCCGCGCCGGATTCGAGCGTCCGAACCGCGCATGGTACGATTCGCAGGCGCTGGATTCCGTCAAGGAACTCGTCACGTTCTCCTCGCGCTTCCCCTACGTGTCCTTCTTCAATTTCGGCAACACGCTCCTCACGCACGAATCCATCCGCGGCAAACTGTGGCGCGGCATGGTGCCCTCCCTCATGATCATGCTCCCGATCTTCTTCGGCGAGCTCCTGCTCGGGATCGTGCTGGCGATGGTCTCCTGCGCGTTTCAGGACCGCATCCTGGACCGTGCGATCGTGGTGCTGTCCGTCGCGGGGATGAGCATCAGCTACCTCGTGCTCATCATCCTCGGCCAGTGGTTCCTGGCGTACTACCTGAACCTCTTCCCCGTGTGGGGATGGGACAGCCCGCGCTGCCTCGCCCTGCCCGTCATCATCGGCATCGTGTCCGGCACGGGCGGCGGCGTGCGCTTCTACCGGACCGTGTTCCTCGACGAGATTCGCCGCGAGTACATCCGAACCGCGTCGGCGAAGGGCGCGGCTCCGGCGCGCGTGTACGGAATCCACCTGCTGCGGAACGCCCTTGTCCCGATCATCACGCGCGCCTCGACCGAACTCCCGTTCCTGTTCACGGGCAGCCTGCTGCTGGAAAGCTTCTTCGGCATCCCCGGACTGGGCTACGAGGGCGTGAACGCGCTGAACAGCTCCGACCTCTCCATGCTGAAGGCGCTCGTCCTGCTCGGCGCGATCCTCTTCATCGTCATCAACCTCGTCACCGACGTGGCGTATGCCTGGGTCGATCCGCGCGTCCGCGTCGACCGCGAGTGAGCATCGACCGCGAGCAAACGTCCGCGTCGACCGCGAGTGAGCGTCCGTGCCCCCTGCCCGGCACATTTCCGCCTCGTTCTCACGTTATTTTTCACGCGGCGGACCCGTCTTTCCCGTCTCTCACATGCCGGAAATCCGCCGAAAAGTGAAAAACGCGCTTGACAATTCAAAATGCGCGTGATACTGTATCACCGGAAACCGCGTTTCAACTTATCCATAATCATCAGAAAGGAACCCCTCCCCCATGAGCACCAGTGTCCGCGAACAATTCATCGCCCGCTACGGAAAAGAACCCGCAGTCTGCTCCTTCGCCCCCGGCCGCCTCGAGATCCTCGGCAACCACACCGACTACAACGAAGGCTTCGTGCTGAGCTGCGCCGTGAGCCAGCACACCTGTTTCGCCATGAGCCCGGCGGACGGCACGAAATGCAATATCTGCGAGCACGGCAAGGACCAGGAACTCGATCTGAACGACATTGACACGCCGGTGAAGGGCGACTGGCGCAACTACATCAAGGGCCTGCTCGTCGACCTCAAACGCCGCGGCATCAAGTTCGGCGCGTTCGACGCCGTCCTCGACAGCCAGGTCCCGCTTTCCGCCGGCATGAGCAGTTCCGCCGCCCTCGAAATGTCCTTCGCCTTCGCGCTGAAGACCATCTACGGCATCGAGCTCCCGCTCGCCGACTGGGCGCGCGTCGGACAGGCGGTCGAAAACAAGTTCCTCGGCCTGAACAGCGGCCTGCTCGACCAGTTCAGCTCGCTCTTCGGCAAGAAGGATTCCTTCATCCTCTGCGACTTCCGCACGGTCGAGGTCCTGAAGAACGTCGGCATGCCCTCCGGATACGTGTTCGTCGTGGCGAACTCCATGGTGAAGCACAACCTCGTCGACTCCGCCTACAACCAGCGCCGCGTGAGCTGCGAGAACGCCACCGCCGCCATCAGGAAGACGCACCCCGAGATCAAGACCCTCCGCGACGTCTCCGGCGAGCTCCTCGAAGCCTGCAAGGGCGACATGGACCACATCGACTATCTCCGCGCCAAGCACGTGGTCGGCGAGGACGAACGCGTCTTCCGCGCCGTCGACTGCCTCGGCAAGGACGACATCGCCGGGTTCGGCAAGCTCCTCTACGAGAGCCACGAGAGCTCCCGCGTGAACTTCGAAAACAGCTGCCCCGAGCTCGACATCCTCGTCGAACTCTCCAAGTCCATCCCCGGCTGCCTCGGCGCGCGTCTCTCCGGCGGCGGCTTCGGCGGCATCTCCATCCACCTCGTCGAGATCGACAAGGCGGAATCCTACGCCGAACGCCTCAAGACCGCCTACAAGTCCCAGACCGGCATCGACGCCGCCACGTTCATCTGCTCCATCGGCGACGGCGCGGGCGTCGAGGCCTGAAACTGTAATAACCTCATCCGGCGTCCGCCATGAACCTGAAAGTCCACACACTGGCCGCCCGCCTCGCGGGGACCTCACTCCTGCTCGGGACATTCTGCGCGGCGGTCTGCTGCTGCGACGTCTCGGACGGGGACGGCATGGAACGCGACACATCCATCGCGGAGAACGTCGATCCGCCCGCGTTTCCCGCCGTGCCCGCCGAGGCGAGAAGCGTGCTGGAGGAACAGATCGCGGATTCCGTCCGCGAGTTCGACGGCGGCGTATCCGTGCTGGATTTCAGCCGGGACGCCTACTGCCACCTCGTCCTGACCTTGAAGGCGGAACAGGAAGGCAAGCTCGAAGTATTGGTCGGCGAAGTCCTGAAGCCGGACGGGCGGATCGAGGAGAATCCGGGCGGCTCGCGCATCTGTTATCGCGAGACGCTGGCCGTGAAGCCCGGCTCCGCCGACTATCTGATGAAGTTCCCGCCGCACAAGAACCCGTACGGCGGGATGTCGCGTCCGCAGACGCCCGAGATCGCGCCGTTCCGCTACGTGGAGATCCGCAATCCGGGCGGGATCGACGTCGCGGAAGTCGTGCGCGTGGCGCATTTCCCGGAGTTCGACGACGACGCGTCCAAATTCGAATGCGACATCCCCGGGCTCGTGAACGTCTGGGAGTTCTGCAAATACTCCGTGAAGGCATGCGTCCCGTTTGGGCTGTACATCGACGGCAACCGCGAGCGCATGCCCTACGAGGCGGACAGCTACGTCACCGCGCTCAGCCATTTCGCCGTGGACGCGAACTACGCCGCCTGCCGCGCCTCGATCGAATGGTCGCTCGACAATCCCACCTGGCCGACCGAATGGCGTCTGCTGATGCCCGAGCTGGTGAAAGTCTATCTGCTGTACAGC
>JAFSZN010000149.1 GCA_017455665.1 Lentisphaeria bacterium | reverse complement strand
TCCAAGCGGCCAAGCGGGAGAAATATCCACCAACAATGAGCCAGCGCACCAAACCGCACAGAGCCACGAAGACGATTCCGATGACAAACGTCATGCAGCGGACCAGCGCGGCGTCGTCCGGGAGCTCGCCCTGGCCGTGGTCCGCGCAGTAACGCCGCACGCGTTCGGGCATGTCTCCCGGCGGGAAGAACACCGGATCGTCCGGGTCGATGCGGAACGCCTGACCGTCGAGCGGGGCGGCCATCGCCTCCATGTCGGCGAACGAGATGTCGCGGCCCTGTTCGGTCCACGTGCGGCGGGTCTCCTGCAGAAGCCACGTGCCCATGATGTTGCAGAGGAACCGGAACGTGTCCTCCATGCCGCGTTCGTTCGTGAAATGGCTGTCCAGAGCCTCCGGCGTGAGGATGGCATTGTGGAGTTCCGCGCCGAGGAGAGCCCAGGTGCCGAGGCTGATGTAGAGCGCCTTCTCCGGGTCGGCGCAGGGCATGGCGAGCACGGCGCTCGCGGTGTCGTGCGAGGCGCATTTCACGGCGGGGATTTGCGGGATGCCGAGGCGCGCCGCTGTTTCCGCTTTCAGTTGTCCGGCGGGCGAGGCGGGCGGCACGAGTTTGGTGAAGATCCCCGCGGGAAGTCCGGCGAGGTCATGCAAATCGTCCGCGGCCCATTCCGGCTCGTCGCCCTTCAATACTGCGCCCGTGCTCGCGATCGTGACCTCGCTCGTCGCGGTCCCCGTGAGCATGTAATGAAGCGCGTCCGGCATGAAGAGCATGGTCGAGCCGTTCAGCGCGTCAGGATGGTCGCGCAGCTCGGCGCAGAGCTGGTAGACCGTGTTGAACACGAGCGGCTGGATGCCGTTCCGCGCATAGAAATCCGCCTTCGGAATCCGCTTGTGAAAAGCCTCGATCGCGGCCTCGGTGCGACCGTCGCGGTAGCAGTACGGATCATGGATGATTCCGCCGTCGCGAAAGAGCGCATAATCGACGCCCCAGGTGTCGATGGAGAAACTCGCCAGATCCGGCGCGGCGGCAGCGGCTTTCTTCAGCCAGGTTTCGAGCTCGCCGAGGAGCGCGCGGAAATCCCAGAAATAATGCCCGTCCTTCTCGTACGGATAGTTTTTGAACCGGTGGATTTCCTCGAGCTCAAGGCGTCCGTTGCGCAGGAAACCGAGGATGGCGCGTCCGCTGCTCGCGCCGAGGTCAAACGCCAGATACGATCTGTTTTCTTCCATGTCCGCATCCTTTCCTTTCTTTACGCGCGCTTCGAGGTCACGTTCCGTTCGTATTCGCGCACGGCGTCCAGCACGCCGACTGCATCGGCGGGGACGTCGTTCTTCAGGCAGAACCACGCGTAGACGGCTTCCCACGGCATCGACTTCAGTTCCTCGCTCAGGATGAGGCGTCCGGTGTAATCTCCGGCTGCCTCCATCCGCTTCAGCGCCGGCGGTTCGAGCAGGGCGCGGCACAGGGCTTTCTGCATGGCGCGCGTGCCGACCGCCCAGGCGGCGACGCGGTTGATCGTGGCGTCGAAGTAGTCGAGCGCGATGTTCACGCGGCCGCGTCCGCAGCGTACGACCTCGTTCGCGATCGTCTGGAGCTCGTCGTCCAGGATCACCACATGGTCGCTGTCCCAGCGCACGGGGCGGCTCACGTGGAGCAGGATCTCGTCGAGGTAGAGCAGCACGGAGCTGATCTTGTCGCCGACCGACTCGGTGGGGTGGAAATGCCCGGAATCGAGCGTGAGCATCACGTTGTTTTTCACCGCGTAGCCGAGGTAGAATTCGTGCGAGCCGACCGTGCAGCTTTCGAGGCCGATGCCGAAGAGCTTGCTCTCCACGGCGTCGCGCATCAGCGCCGGGTCCATCGGCACGGACAGGATCTCGTCGAGCGACTCCTTCAGCAGACGCCGCGCGGCCATGCGGTCAACGGGGATGTCCTTGAAGCCGTCCGGGATCCAGATGTTCATGAGGGAGCGTTTGCCGAGGGCGCGTCCGAATTCCGCCGCGATCCCGCGGCACGCCTGCACGTGCCTGATCCAGTACGCGCGGACGGCGTCGTCGCGGCTCGAAAGCGTAAACCCGGAGGCGGCGTTCGGATGCGAGAAGCAGGTCGGGTTGAAGTCGAGCGCGAGGTCGTGCTCGCGCGCCCAAAAGATCCACGATTTGAAATGCTCCGGCTCGAGCTCGGCGCGGTCCACGGAACCGTCCGTCTCCGCGTAGATCGCATGCAGGTTCACGCGCTTTGTGCCGGGGATCATCGACATCGCCCGGTCCAGGTCCTGCCGCAGCTCGGCGGCGTTGCGGGCGCGCCCCGGGTAATTCCCGGTCGCGAGGATGCCGCCGGACGCCCCGCCCGCGTCGTGCTCGAATCCGGCCACGTCGTCGCCCTGCCAGCAGTGGATCGAGACCGGGATCTCCTGAAGCGCATCGAGCGCGGCTTCCGCGTTGACGCCGAAGTCCCCGTAGTATTCCTTTGCAATCTTCCATGCGTTTTCGATGCGTGCGGTGTTGTTCATGGCGGCCTCCGTTCGGGTCAGGCGCGCCGGCAGCGGATCCTTAGCGGGATCGCGCATCCGGACGGCGCGGTTGTTTTCTGTTGGGATTCCCTTTATTTTATCACTTCATGCGTTTGTTTTCAAGTTTCTTTCCGCCATATTTCCCCGTTTTTTCCGCATCCGCCTTGATTTTTCCTTTTTTTCGAGTATTTTATTTTACCTTCCGGGACGTTGTACGCGGATCCGGAACGCTGCGGAGAGATGGTCGAGCGGTTTAAGGCATCGGTCTTGAAAACCGACGAGGGGCAACCCTCCGGGGGTTCGAATCCCCCTCTCTCCGCCATTTTTATCTATTTCACTTTTGCGGAGACTGTTATGGATGTTGATTTGCTGAAAGATGATATAAACTTGATACTCCACGGAATAAAAATGAACTCAAAGAAAGACATGAAGTACCTCAAACGCGATAATAACGGCGTGTACCACCTCGTTTTCCGCGTTCCGGCCCGCTTCGGCGGCAGACTTGTACGCCATAGCCTTTTCACCAATGATTATAATGTCGCCGCCTCGATCCGCGACCGCTTCGTTACTCCGGTCCTGGCCCTGCAATCCGGCGTTCACGCGCTCGAAGAGATCGGGAAGTCGATCATCCAGGCCGAGGGCGATGCAGTCCGCCACCTCTCTTCGATCACGAACCTCATCAACGCGCCCCAGGGCTTGACGCTCGATGAAGCCCGCGATCTTTACCTCGCCTGGATCACTCGCTCCGATTACCGCCCGGCCACGGTCCGCAAGTACACCGACTACCTCAACATGGTTTCCGAAATAATCGGCGGCTCGCATGTCGTCGGGATGCTCTCGAAACAAGACGCGATCCACCTCCGGGACCGTCTTCTTGCGGACGAGAAAGGCGCGACCACGATCTTTCACACCTTTTCGATCTTCCGCTCGTTTCTTCGCTGGCTGAACAAAGAGGGACTGATTACAAGCTCATTTGTCGTTGAGAACTTCAACATTGACCTCCCCGCCGTTCGCAAGGTCAACACGCCCATAATTCCGCCGTCGCTGGCCGATGAAGCAATGCTCGCGCTCCCCGGCTGGACGCTGGTCCCGCGCATTGAGCGGTACACCGGAATGAGGATCGGCGAGGTCGAGGCGTGTTTGACGGGGAATCTCGGCTGCGGGATCGTCGAGGTCGAGGGGTACAGGTGCTTCCGCATCACAAAAGAGTTTTGCAAGACCCACGCGGACCGCTTTGTCCCGGTCGCCGACAAGCTCGCTCCGTTCCTCACCGAAGAGGCCCTTGAAGAGGCGCGGCGTCAGTGCGTATTCACCGGAGACGAACGGAGAAAGGAATCCCCGGCCCAGAAAGCCTATAACCGGGCAATCAAGAAGATCAAGGGCTGCGAGGGATGCAAGAATCACTCCTGGCGCGTGTACGCCCAGACAATGATGATCGAGGCCGGAGTTGACGATTTGATCGTCAAGAGGATCGTCGGCCATAAGGACAGCGGCAACGTCCATTACGGCTACACCGCCGCCCGCGTCGAGGCCATGAAAAAGGCCCTCGACCGCATTCCGTAAATCGCGGTTGACTTTCCGCGCTTTGATGCTATATTTCTTTGATAACCACCTCCGAGAAGACAAACATGGAATGCGAACTTGTCCCGATCCCGTTTCCCGCCGAAGAAAACACGGTGAACGGCTCATTGCTTGAAGACCTCCGCTACCTCAAAGGAAGCTGCGACGGCCTGGAATGGCTCATTATTTACGAGCATCAATGGGGCCTCTTGTACCCCAAAAACACGATGCTCTATGTCAAGGCCGTCATCACCTCCGAAGAGGGGCGTCATCTTGCCGAGTATGGCCGGGATGAAATCTTCCACAAATGCCGCTTCGATCAGTACGGCGAATCCGTCAAGTTCTATGTCGCGTTAAGCCTGGCGATCAGCAAATGGGACGCGAACCACCCGAAGCGGCCCGCTCCGCACCCGGAGTTCGACGACGCCAAGGTAATTTAGTCAACATATCCGTATGGAACGGTAAGTTCAGGCGTGGTCCAGACCGTATCGCCATAATCGGGCGAACGACTGGTTGAATAGACGATTGTTTGATCCATCTTCCAGGCGTATGTCCCCTGGGCATCACCCTGAATGTATCGAACGAATATTTGATGATTGACCGAGATTGTCGGAGCGAAATCCGAATCAAGACCTTTTTCATAGCATACCATACAGATTTGTGCGTAGCCCGTATTCCCTCCGTCGTCGTAAGAAATATTGATACTCTGCCCTGCTCGAACTGGAATAGTAATCCCGTTCCCTATTGTGATACCAGCTCCGTCAGTTTTAATGTAGCAAATCTTGAATTGCGCTCCGTTTACGACAACGTGCGCCGAAGCTGCTGTCCCCGTTGATTTGAGGTGGGCCCAGGCATAAACGTAGCAGTCGGATGCAGGAACGAAAGCTGATCCGTTATGATCTGGGATGTAGCCGCCAGCCGACCCCATGCCGAATTTAGTGTAAAGCTCCACTACGGTTTGATTGTTCACTTCGTCATAATCGTTTGCCGTCCAAGACCAGTAAGGAATCCAGCCACCCTCGCCCGTCGTGCCGCCGCCCGTTACGTTGATCGACACCACGCCCTTTCCGTCCGCCGGATCCACGGACGTATATGTGCCGTCCACAATCTGCGTTACGCCGCCGTTCCCGGCTGCGGATGCAAAAGGCACTTCAAAGGGGGTCATAATGTCGCCGTACTGCGTCTGGTAGACCGATCCGCCGGACATGTACGCGAGCTGGGTAAAGAACTGGTCGTCTTCTGTCTCCAGCTCACCGCCGTCTTCAACGGCGACGATCTCGTAGGTGGTTTCGTGCGTGGCCGTGTCAGGCGTACCGACAAGATAAACGACTGCCCCGTCAATCATGGGGAAAGGTTCTGGCTCTTCAACGGCGGTTCTGGTGTTGCCAGCAATGACATATCCGGCGATGCCGTCTTCGCGCCCTTGCGCGTCAATGCAACTTGCGATAAATTCTTGCTGCGAGTTGGTCGAACCGACAACAGCAAAGGCCCCCATGTATTCCAGCGCAATCGAACTCGAATAGATCGTGCTTGTGTAAATCTCGCTTGTGATGTTGACCGTGCTTGTATGAATCGAGCTTGAATAGATCGAACTGCTATTGACAATAGTTGTGCTTCCGCCGACAGCAACGTCAACAATGTCTCCGTACTGCTGCTGCCGCTCGGTTGGCTTTCCGTTTCCCAATCCGCCAATGGTGGCAATCCTGGTGAAAAAACCGCTGAAAGGAATCTGGTCCCGGTGATCTCTCAAAAGGCGGTCAACGGCAAAGAATTTCCATTTTCCCGGCCCAGAAGAATTGACATCTTCGTACAGGTAGACGTTGGTCGGGTTAAGATCGTATGAGGGATAATACTTGAACGGGATATTTAATCCTCCCGATACGACCGTTCTGCTCGCGCCCTGAACGATATGCCCGGCAGAACCGAGTATATCTTGAAGTGTCGGCTCTGCGTAGTCATCACGCACGTTGAATGTGCCGGAAATAATGCCGTCGCTACTTGTAATTGAGTTGCTGTTGATCGTTACATGGAATGGTCCGGTGTAGTCATCGTCATATCCATAATCGCAATCAACAACGTCCCCGAATTGAGTTTGAACTACGCTGCTGCTGTAATTGAAGATGTAATTGCCCTGATCGTCTACACCCGCATAGTCCCTCCAAACACGAACCGTCGCCAGTTGCGTGTAGAACGTCTTGCCGAATGTCGCCCTGTCGAGCGGGACTTGATCGGACGTGTATTTGCGCGGCAATGCGGCATATTTGAACGAGCTGGACGCATTGTTTTTGTAGAGGTAGATGTTGTAGGTGTCGGTTTCCGTGTTGGTTGACAAGTCGATTGTGAACGAAAGGAGCGCATCCGAAACGGCGACGTGCTTGTCTCCCTGGACGACATAGCCGCCGCGAGGTACGCTCACGTTGGAACCGTAGTTCATCTTGTCCGCGATATTGTTCCCGATATACACGTTGCACGATGCAGTCTGGTTTTCGGAATCAATCACCACTCCGGCGTTCGGCGTGAAGTCAACGGCGAAATGCCCGTGGTATCTCGCGCTGTTTGCGAACGCTGCGGAGCTTGCGGAAACCGGAATATGGAATTGCGGCGCGTCCGTAATATCGCCGTACTGAATCTGTTTGATTACCCCGCCCTCGTTTTTTGCAAGCCGGACATAGGAGACGTCCGGGTGATCTACTGGCGCACCGAGCAAAGCCTGAAAGCTGTACCCGTTATCATAAGACCACGGGTACATCGGTTCGCTGGTGTAGCTGTTCACCAAATAGAGGGTGTAGCTTACCGGAAGCGGGATTGCGAGCGCGGAGGTGTCCGCCGGCCCCGCAGTAGTCCACCACGAAGAATCTCCCACCGTAATGATGCCGTTCTTCACCGTAACGAGCGCGGCAGACACGGTTCCGCTTTCGCTTGGGATGATCTCGCCGCTGCTGATGTCAACCATGACCTCGCCGACCTTATGCACGGCGAACGGGCCGTTATAGGAACTCCCGGTAACGATAACGTCCGCTTCTTCCGGCATGGTCGGAAGCCGGGTCTGTTTCCCGCCTCGGTTCGTCAGGTCGATCTTGTTCTGGGACAGCAGATGTTTCAGCCGCTCCGATTGAGTATCATTCAGGACCGGAATATTCCCCATGATTTACCTCCACCGACGCTTGATCTCGGTCGGAATATCAAGCTGATGCCAGTTCTTTGCCTTGTACTCCGGGTATTCTTTTTCTGGATAAGGGATCGTTCCGTACAGGGCCTCCGTGTTGATCTTTCCCTCTTCCGTAAGCGGAATGTTCTCGGCGAACTCGTAGGGAAGTTGCGCCGGGCATCCGGTCGCGTCATCATGTTCGGCGAGCCACGCGCGATAATCCCGGTTCGCACTATAATACCCCTGGGCGTTCGTCAGCGTCGGGATTTCCTCAAATTCAACGGTCGATTCTCCGTAGATCGGCGCGTAATACTGGTAGATCAGCTCCGACTTCGTGGAATTGCCGAAGCGGGCACGGTTGCCGATGTCAAGCAGTTTGCGCCCCCATCCGCCCGGATTGTACCGGAGCGACAAGTTGACCTGGGTGTATTTCCATTTCGGCGTGTAGCCGTCATCCTCGTAGGTGATGAGGTTTTCGGCAGAGATCGAGGCGATAAGGAGCGTTCCGGGCGGGTAGCTTCTTCCAGCAATAGTTTGCGGTTTTTCGTTGACAGAACTGGAAAAGTCGAAAACGTCGGAAGCGTCGAAATTGTGGACGTAGTACGAAAAGCCGAACTGCGGGAAAATCTCGTTGGTGTCCGCGTCAATAGGGTCGCCAGCGGAGTTGACGACCGGGATCGTTCGCTGGTTGTCTTCGTCATAGGCCATGCGGAACGCGATTGCCTGCTCCACCGTGTCGAATGTAAAATTGAATGGAGAAAGATTCCACGGCTTACCGTTTTCTTCATCATCGGACGCTCGCTGATATAAAGCATCAATGAAAAACTTGACAGAATCGTTCTTCCAGCTATAACAATTCCAGTTCGCAGATTTCAGCGTGTACCGCGCATCGTCGGACATGCAACTTCCCTTTGCCGGAACAAGCATTTCGAGGTCAAAAATGGCACGTTTTCGTTTTTCCGGGGTGTTGTCCCTGATCTGATAGATAAAGCGTTTTGTAAGGGTGTGTTTCCCGCTTTCATCCATCTTGCCGCCGTCCAAAAAGGCGGTTTGCTCAAGGATAAGATTATTTGTTGCCATAAGATGATCTCCTAAAAAAGAAACCGGGAACAGGCATGAGGTCAGCAGAACCAGTTCCCGGAACCAGACCTTCATCCGGTTTTTTGGCAGTTGTCGTTGTTTTGTTTAAGGCGTTGTTTTTTCCATTCCGGGATTTCGCCAGGCTTGCGTTTTTTCGCAGTCGCCAGCATTTTCTTCATTTCTTCCGTTTTGTTTCCCCTGTTGCTTGGCAGATTCAAGATGAACTTTTGACGCTTGAACTCGTCCGAAAAAGGCAATTTCATAAGTTCGATGTGTCGAATATCAGATAGGGTGTTCAGTAGTGCTATTGTCTGGTCCCTCCTGATTGACAAATCTTTTATTTTTTCCTTAAACGTCTCTTCAAGTTCAATTCTCTCATCCGCTTCAAGCCAGATAACAGTTTTCCGGGAGAGAGGGGAAATAGGTGAAAGGTCTCCGCATTTCCGACAGACGTGAATCAGTCTTCCGAACTCACATCTGCCGCCCCGGAGTTTTTTTCGGCTGTTTCCGCTTCCGTTTTTTCTGCGGCCAGAAATTCTGTCGTAAACCGCCAGACGGCAAGGCTGATTTTGTCTGCTGTGTCTCGGTCGTAGTCGAGAAGCATCCTTGCTTTGTCTTCCGGGATGTCTGCCCCGTAGACGAGTGCGGTAATACAGGCCCTCGCTTCATATTCCACACTTTCGCGGTTATTGCGGTGATTGTTCACCCACGCGAGAATGCCAGACCCGGAGAATGGATGAATGGTGATCTGTTGAATGCGAGGTTTTTTCTCTCCGGCTTCATTGGTGATGTAATCGCCTTTGATCTGGATTTCGATTTTTCTGGTGGGAAGCTCAATTGGTTTCAGATTGGATAGGTCGATGCTCATTTGTTTGACCTCATTTTTTTGAGTTTCCCGGACGCACATCTTTTCAGAAACAAAGCGGTGTGTCCGGGGTTGGATGTTCGGTGGATCAGGTCGCGGCGGCCACGGTCGGGAATGTGAACGTAACGCCCATGTCCGTGATCGGTTCGGAGACGTCAGCGGTAACTTCGTCCATGTCGAAGATCATTGCTTGCGCCTCGAATCCGTCGCTCGTTTCGAGCTTCTGGACCGTTCCGGCTTCTTTCGCGGTCTTCAGTTGTTCCCAAACGGTGGGATCGTAGAGGACGTTGATCGTCATGTCTTCGTAACCGTCTTTCGGCGTGGCGGACGTATAGGTCTTGACGTTCGATTCGACCTCCGTCTTGCTTGCGGATTTCAGGCGCGGGCGGAAAGTGTTGTTGCCGACAAGCTCGAAATCGAAGTCGCCCCAGCTGATATAGGTCGTTTTGGCCTGTTGCAGGGTTCCTTTCGGGGTGGGTGCGGTGGCACTCATGGTTTTTCTTCTCCTGTTTTATGTTTTTGGAAAAGGGCGGATAGGTTGAACACTACAAAAGCAGTCTCGGTCAACCGTTCTACACGTTGTAGAGGTACAGCGTGAAAGAGATCATGCGTCTGTACCATTCGGGATCGTCCAGCGCAACTCCGCCGGCGGGCTTGTCGATGCTGGTAATGACCGCTTGACGTCTGCCTTTCCGGTACACGACGGACTTTTCTCCGGTAAGCGGCAGTTCGTTTCGGATGATGCGGATCGCGTCGTCTGCCGGGTCCGCACCTTTCCCCGCCGGGCAGAAAATCTCATAGTTCACCACGGCATATTGCCGGGCTGCGGCGTTCGTCAATACCTCCTCGCTGCCCTCGTTGATGCTTTCCCTGATCCAGATTCCTGTTCCCGGCTTCTTGATGATCGTGTTCGGCAGTTGCCAGCGTTTCTCCATGTTCGGCATACCGAGCGCGGCAATAATGCGCTGCCGCATTTCGTTCCGAACGTCTTTTGTCAGGTCGATTGCTTTTCTCATTTCAGATCTCCGTCTTTGCGTTTTGCGAAAGATGCGAACTTCTTGATGTCTTCCTTGACTTCCGGTATAACCGTGCGGAAAACACCTTGCGGGGCTTGGCGGCTATGGCCGTTTTCGAGGGATTCCGCATAGGGCAGCGAGTTCGAGATAAAGATGTCGTCGGACACTTGAAGCACCACGCCTCCGAGGGCCTTTTCAGCCTTTGTCTTGTCGAACTCGTAGAACACCCGCTTTTCCTTGACGAACTCTTTCGGTGCGGGCGCGGCCACGCTGTAATCTATGCCATTCACGGACACGTTGAAGCTCGCCCGGTAACGTCCGGTCAGGACGGGGGCGCGGCGGGCCAGACGGTTTACGGCACTCAATGCCGTAAACTTCTTCGCCCATGCCAGCCGCTCCGGGGTAAGTTTCGTGAACCGGAGAACCGCGTTTTTGTCGGACAGCCGGAATTTCATCCCTCGGCCTCCGATTCCGCAATGTTTTTCAGGATCACCAGATACGCGCCCGGCTGGTTGTTCTGCCAGTCCTGGGGAATGATGCTGCGGATGCCGTAGACCACCCCGCCGAACGTGATCTTGTCGGCCCCCGGATTGAAGATGCCCGTGCCGACGCTGAACGCCAGCGGCGGCTTCGCCTTGCTC
Source organism: Lentisphaeria bacterium (assembly GCA_017455665.1). Classification (GTDB taxonomy): domain Bacteria; phylum Verrucomicrobiota; class Lentisphaeria; order Victivallales; family UBA1829; genus UBA1732. The sequence continues at coordinate 12,848 of JAFSZN010000149.1, read as the reverse complement.
GCCACGTCGAGCAGAGACAGGTAATCGAACACGACGCTCATGTCTCCGCCGAACACCAGTTTGTTGTCGATGAGGCGTTCGGACACCCGTTCCGGCGCGGTGCATTGAAGCTCAAACGACGTCCGCGTTACGTTCGTTTCCCCGGATTGCAAATCCGTTTCGACCGTTTCGTGTGTGTAGGTGCAACTGTTTCGGAAAATCTTGATCCGGGCGATCTTCTTGTCGATTTTTTGCCAGAGTGTTTTTTTCATGGGCTGTTTCCTCCATTAAAACACGAAAGGTCAACCAGCGGGGGATTTCTGGAAAACGTGCCAGCAGCCTTTCTCGATGAGGCGGCGCATACCGCACGGCGCGGCGGCGTTTTCGAGCGCGGGAATGGTGTAGAGAAGACAATGCCCGGCGCGTGGGTTCGCGTAGTCCCATTTCGCCAGGGACCGTCCCGGATTCCAGAGCGTTGTCGTGGCTATGAACATGCCGCCCGGTTTCAGTTTGCCGGAGATCGTCTGCCAGAGTTCTTTCGCATGAAAGACGTGTTCGAGGACCTCGACGGCGAAGACAACATCGAAGCCGCCCGCGTCTCCGGGAACGTCTTGCCGCCCGAACGGGTCGTAGCAGTAGGCATCATAGCCTTTTTTCCGTAGTAGATCGGCCAGCGATCCATTGCCTCCGCCGTAGTCAAGGATGCGCTTTCCGCCGAAGATTTTCAGCATGTCGAGTGCTTCCGGCAGCAGTTTTCTTGACCGCGTTCCGTCAAATTCCTTGTCGGTGTTGATGTAGTCCGCATTGTAAATCTTTTCGGAGAACATTTCCGGCGTCCAGTCGCGCATTTCGTCGAGGAAGCAACAGCCGCACCGTTCGCAGCGGTAGTATCGCCATTCCGCCTTTTGCGCCGCCCTGGATTTCTTGTCGAAGATGACGGCGGTAAAGCGTTTCGTCTTCCGTCCGCAGACGGGGCATTCCTTTTCTTCCCCGGCCAGCGTGAACGTCTGCCGGACAGGTGATCCCGCGCCACGGATGCCGTGATCGGCAATGGCCCGTTCACATGCTTCGAGGACCATGCCCGGCGTGATCCGCTTCGTGCATTCGTTGTCTTTCCCGCGAAAGCACGTTTCAAACTCCGGCTTCCGCTGGTCGCACGTTCCCCAGCAGCCATGACAGACGCCCGGCGGCGGCGAAACGCGGTACGGCGTCTCGAACTCCACATAAGGATCGGTGAAGCCGGAGATCAGGACCACGGGCTTTCCGCAAGCCCACGCCAGCCATGACAGCCCGGACGGGAGGCCGATGAAGAAGCTCGAACCCCGGAGGAGTTTCAGGCGGTACGGCAGCGGTTTCATTCCGGTTTCGTCGAACGCGCCGGGCGGGATGTTCATGTTGTCTCCGTCGATGCACACGGGGACGAAGCCTTTTTCTTTCAGGCGGGCGCAGACTGTTTCCCAGCCCCCCTTGAACTGCCATTCCTTGCAGTATCGGCTTGCCCGCGTTGCAATGCAGACATACGGCTTTCCGGCCAGCTCCGGCGGAAGTTCGCCTTTGCCCTCGCTGATCTTCGGCGGCGTCTTGTCTTCGTCAAGCCCCAGGATCATTTCGGCATGACGGATGAGGTTGTTTCGCCGGAAGTCGATTACTTCAAAATTGGTCGCTCCGTAACCGAAGACGGCAATTCCGTACCGGGCGAAGCACCGCAGGGACATTTCCGTTGTTTCGTCGGACGGAGTAACGAACTTGATTTCCGGGTAGCATTCCTGGTAAAGCTCGACCCATTCCGGCTTCACGCAGACGATCCCCCTTGCGCTCCATTTGCGGAAGAACCGTACCGCCGCCGGGAGCCACGCGACGGAATCGCCCAATGCTCCTAATGAAATGTCGATGAAGACGGTCTTCCCGCCCGCGTCGTAGGTGTAGTTGAAAAACCATTTCCCGTCCCGGTAGAACTCGATCCGCCAGCGGGTAAAGTATTTCCGTTTCGTGTAGAGGTAGATTTCTTCGTTTTCTTTTCCCTCTAAAACGCCGGAATCGTATTCTTTTCCGGTGTCCGCGTCGCTCAATTTGAAGCGGAATTGCGGCGTTCCGGGCGGAATCCCGATACGAACGCCGGAAGCAAAGTCAACGTGGATGCCGCCCACGGTGAAAATGCTCTCCCGGAACATTTCGCTTTCGCTCATGTTCATTTTTGACCTCATGTTTTGTTGCGGCCGCGCCGCGTTATCGTTCGATTCGCTCGACCCTGCCGACCGTAAACGTTGACCCGCCAGCCGCAGGATCGACCTCCGCGCCCATTTCGGTGAGGATGTCGATGCACTCGTCGGCGAGCTGGTTCGGGATCGCCTCTTTGTCGAAGACTACCCCCTTTGCCGAAGATAGCCCTTGGTGGGATGCGTCGAGCGCGTCCAGGCGGTTCAGCGTCATCTTGTAGATCGCCTGTTCGCACGTCGCCTCTTTCAGCAGATTGGGGATATTCCGCGTCTCCGTGCCGTCGTAGGCGTACTTGAAAGGCGTTTCGACCGTCTCGCCGTTCTCGTCTTTCGTCTCTTCCTTGAATGCGGCGTAGCGGTAGATGTCTCGCGTCGCCGTGCAAAGCCCGGCCAGCTTTTCTTCGTCGGTTGCGTCGGTCCAGTTTTCGGAGTTCGACCGCTCCGCGAAATACTCTTCCGCAAAGGCCAGATCGCAATATGGCGTGGTGTAGCTCATTGCTCCGCGTCCTCCTTGATGATTCCCTTTTCGACCAGCTCATTGTATTTCTTGCGGACGGTTTCGGCTTTCCACATCTGGTAGCCCTTGACGTTGGCTTCTTTGAGCTTCTGCCGCATGTAGTTCAGCTCCATGACGGACTTGTCGCGCTCGCTGTCTTGCTGGTGCAATTTGTCTTCCGGTGTCGTTTCCGGGACTTGGGATTTTTCAGCGCGTTCCTGGCGTTCTTTTTCCTGTTTCGCCCGCGCTTCCGCTTCGCGGTCCGGTTGCGGGATCGGCTTTCCTTGAATCTCCGCAGAGATTTCGGCCACGGTGATGCCGGGCCGGAATTGACGCTGCTGAATGGGGCCGCCGTTGATGCGGAAACAGACGGTGCATCCGTTCGGCGTGGAGGTGTACGGGAAGATTTCTAACCTCATTTTTCGTGCCTTTTGTTCGATGTTTGAAAAAAGGGCGGGCTTTGATGTGATCGCTGCCCGCCGTAGTGTTCAACCTGTTTCGCTTCCGCTCCGTCAGGTGGCGGAAACTTCCTGCGTGAAGACAGGCGCGGACTCCGTGTTCACGACGTTCACGGAAGAGACGTTGAGACGCTTGGAGGCCAGGGCCGTGGCGGACGCCTTGAGGTTCTTGATGATGCTGATGCGTTGCAGAGCATTCTTGAACTCAAAGGTGTACTCGCCCAGCAGGGTGCGGCGGATGCCGTCGAAGCCGTTCGGCGTGGTGTCTTCGTCCCAGATTGCGCGGTCTTGCATCGGAACCAGGCCGAAGCCGGAGGGATCGACGACGAATGCCACGTTGTCCGGGATGAGAGGCTCCGCGAAGATGCGGATCAGGCTGCCGTTGACGTCGTTGACGATGTTGGCGACATACGCGCCGCGTTCGCGGTCTTGCTGGACGATCGTGAGCTTGTTGTGCATATCGGCGGAAAGGACGCGGGCTTGTCCGATGCCGCAGATGATCGTGGAGGGGAGGCCGCCCTGACCGGAAACGGCCTGGGCCGCGTCGTTCACCAGGAAGCTGTCGAACGCCGTGCCGTTGGCGTCCACGGCGAGGCCGCCGACCTGCGTACCGAAGTAGAACAGGCCGCCGGCGGCTCCGTTGGCCGCGTTGCTGGGCTGGACGGGGATGCCGAAGAGGGCCGTGCTGTTCAGGTCGCGGGCGAAGTCCACCATGCGAAGATTGACCTGATTGTCGATGCTGTTCGCCAGATCGTAGGTGCGGGTCTTGATCGCAGTGCCGCTCATCTCCACTTCCTTGCGGAAGATTTGCGTGTAGTTGTAGTTCACGCCGGACTGATGAATCTTGGACTGTCCCTCCTTGGAGCCTTCCTTTTCGGGGTGGGCGACCAGGATGATGACGTTGCCGTTGCTCGGCATGGTGGTGCTGGAACCGTTCGCGCCGACCAGCTCGACGGTGGCCTTGTTGTTGGTCGTGTCGAGCGCGGTAACGCGGAACAGCGCGGAATCTTCGTTGACGTGGAAGAGCGTCCCGACTTCGAGCTTGGCGAGGTCGGTCGCGGACATCGGCAGTTTGCTGTCGCTGACCGCTCCGTTCACGACGCAGCGGTCGCCCGTGATTTGGTCCTCCAACCACTCGTGTTTGCGCTGGGTGGCAAAGGCGCGGAGGGGGAAGAGTTGGATGATGCGGGGCTGCTGTTCGATGACCGTGGAGAGAATATCCGAAAGGTCTCGAACCCTGTTGTCAAATTCATAAGAGTAATGAGTTTTTCCCATTTTCGTACTCCGTTACGATGTGAGTTTGTCGATTTCGTTCTTGATTCGGAGCATGGCGGTCGTATCCTTTTTCTGCTTCGCATCCTCGTATTGCTTTTTGAGAGACGCGAGCGTGGACCCGCTGGGGGCTCCGGTCGGCGGTGTGGATTTCCCCGAAACGTTTTGCAGGAGCAGGCCGTGATCCTTGGCATACTTTGCGGCGTACTCTTCCAGGTCGGCTCCGTCTGCCGCCGTTACGATGTCGCTGCTTTCGTTCCGTTTCAGCGTTCCGGCGAGGTACTGGAAATACAGAACTTCGGTCAGCGCGTCCGCATTGACGCCCTGAATCTCTTTCACCGTTTTTGCGATAGTTTCCCTTGCGCTTGCTCGGTCGGCCTCTTGGCGGTTTTTGGCATTTTCCGCTTCGAGTTCCGCCAGGCGGGGTTCGTTCTCGCTGCGCCACTTCATAGCCTCTTTGAGTTGCGCCCGCATCTCTGCGTTGGTCTTTTTCAGTTGCTCGATGTCCGGCGGATTTGCTTCGTCCGCTTTCTTCCGAAGCGCGATCAGCTCTTCGAGGGAACCGAGTTCGTGAATCTTGTCGATCTCACTCTGGACGCTTTGAAGCTGCCCGGTCAGTGTTCCGAGCTTGTCTTTCGTGTCCTTGTGTTCTCGACGCTCCGCCGCGAGGGCCTTTTCGAGGTTGAACACGTCCTTGGAAACCCATGTCCCCTTGAACTGCTCATTCACGGTGTCTTCAACAAAATCCTGGCGGACATCCTCCGGGATTTCATCCTGGCTGTTGTACCTGGTTGTAAGTGCCATGACTTACGTTCTCCTTTGGTTGGTTCGGGTTTTGTGCGAACATTCGCACTGCACATACAAGCAGGGCGGGTCAACCAGACAAAAAAGCATGACAGGCACAGCCTGATCTTCGCGCCCGCGTATATGGGCGCATACGGGCGTTTATATTCGAGGTCAGCACAGTTTTTTTTCGGATTTTTTTCGGATTTGCCCTTGCATTATGCTTTATTGATGCTATATTAAGTAATAGCAAGCAAGAAAACGAAACCCGAAACGGGAAAGGACACAGACAATGAAAATTCACTTCATCGACTTCTCGACGTTCAAGGAACACGTCGCCGAATCTCTCGCGGATTGCCGGAACGAAACCGAATCAAACCTCTGGCAGATGCACGAACAGATCGAAAGCGAAGAATGGAAACTCGGCAAAACCCTGGCCGTGAAAATCGGGTAAGGAAAGGACAGACACCATGAAGATCATGCAACGGAAAGACCTGGTTTTCGACACGCTGCTGGACGTCGAATATGCCCGGAACCTGTATTATATTCACGTTCACTTCTACGACCGCGAAGTTCAATCCATTATGATTTGCCGGAATCTGGAAAACGTCTTGATTTTCGACCGGAAAAATTACGGCTGGCAGATCAGCCCCGCAGACAAGCAGACGGATCGCGTTTTCAAGGAAACGCTCAAACTTCTCAATCTCACCATGCCGAAACCCGCAGCATGACAATCGAAAGGAACTGCACAATGTCAGAACACGAAAAACAAGTTGCCTGGGCCGAAGCGTTCGCCGCGCTCGCCGAAAAAGAGATCATGTACTACACCATGACGAACGACCTTATGAGTTCTTTCCCGTGGTGCGCCCCGTGGATGATGAAAGCGGACTTTGACATCGACAAGATCACGCCCGCCGCACACTTCGCCGCCGTGAAAGACAAGATGAAAGAAATGGCCGTCGCATACGACCCGTGCTTTGTTCGCGCCCGGAAGCTCACGCGCCGGAAGATCAACCCGGTCAAGGCCCACAACATTATCAGGATCGTCTACAAGCATATCTACGCCTGAAACAATACCACCACAACAACAGGAGACATCAAATGACCGTTACAGAAAAACTTGAAGTCGCCCGCAAGCTCCTCGAAGAATGCGAAAAAGAAGCGACGGAACACACAAGCAAGGTGAACCGCATTCGAGACAAAACGAGGATGAGAAACCAGATCCGGCGGATTCAGTCGTTCGCAAACAATGTGCTTTTCAAGACCTACCCCGAACTCGCGGAAGAAAGCCAGGCATAAAACCACAACAGGAGACTGCACAATGTCAACTCGCTCTCGAATCGGAATCACGAACCCGGACGGCAGCATCATTTCAATCTACTGCCATGATAACGGATACCCGTCCTATGTCGGGCTGATGCTGGATGAGTATTACAAGACCCCTGAAAGAATCCGGGATTTGATCGCGCTCGGCGACCTCGGAGACCTCGACAAGGAGATCAACCCGGATTCCGGGAAGACGCACACGCCGGAGAACCGTCAGCCGGGCGTAACCCTCGCTGCAATCCGGGACGGCCATGCGCCGGAAGAAGAAAACAGGCCGAAGACCTACACCGACCGCGCGGACTATATCAAAAACGGAACGGAGCAAAGCGAAGAATATCTGTATGTCTTTGATGCGGGCGACTGGTTCTGCTACGACGTAAAGACCCCGGAAAACGGCTGGATGCCGATTGACTACGCTGTAAAGGTGGAGCGTTGAACCATGAAACAAACACAGCTTCCCGATAGAGTAAAGCGTATCGAAATATGCGCCGTCAAGCGCGGCGAACTTTTCACCCTCAAACCGACAATGCTCCCGGACGAAAATCAAGTTTGGGTTATGGACGGCTACGACCGGGTAACGAAGATTTACGAAGCACACCATTTCACCGATGTGAAACACGATCACCCGCGCGGATTCCGCGAGCGTAAGGTTTACGTCGGATTCATATTCTAATCAAGGAGAAACACCATGACCAGCGAAACACTTCTCAATACCGTGCGGGATGCCCTCGCCATATTCACCGAAAAGACCGGGACGAAAGCGGAATGCTATCTTCACACTGGCGGATGCGGGGCCTATTGCGTGAACGTCTTTATCGGCGAAAATCTGGTGGCCGATTTCAGCGTTTCCCAAACCGACGCGGGATCTTTCCAGACCGACCCGGAGCCGTTGTGCCGCTCCTCGATCAGCTACACCGCCTGGAAAATCATTGCAAAGGAGCTTCGGAAGAAAGAAAGCGAATACGACTTCTTTTCAAGTTTGAGCTATGAAAGACAGGTCGAACTTGCGTTCTACGTTGACGGGGACGACGAACTGGACCCGGCCTGTTTCTGCAAGGCCGTCGGGACAGACGCGCTCCCGGATTACGTTCTGCATGTGAACGGCAAGGGATCAATAATGGAGTATTCCGTTTTCGACCTGGCGGAAGAAAAGGACGTCGATCTTCAAACCGTTCTCGACAGGTACGGCGTGTATGACTGGACGGACCTGCCTTTCCTGGACGGCTGGGGCTGCTGCAAGATTTGCCGGGAACTGCACGACTGCGAGACGGTGAAGAAAGCCGTTGAAGACTTCGGAATGGCCTTGAAATACCGGAAAGGAGGTGAACAGCATGAATCCTGACCCGATCAGAGAGGAAAGACGCTGGGACGGCTCGCGCATGGACGATTGAAGCCGCCACCACCGACGCGCCGGGGATCATTCCCCGGCCTTTTTTATGGGCGCAAAAACCCGGAACGCCGACCCTGAAAGCATTCCGGGAAAGCCACAACCAAGGGGAAAGGCTTTTTTTATTTGTTCCTGGCGGGATTGTTTTTTTCTGCTTCGCGCTTTTTCTTTTCGCGCTTCCATTCGCGCTCTTGCTTTTCGTGTTCGTGGTAAAACTGGATGAACTCGACGGCGCAACGGATCACAAGCGGGATGTTGAGCCAGTTTTTGTTGAAGTTTTTGAAATTCATGGGCTGTCTCCTATCGTGAAAGCCATTCATCCCAGGCGCGGAAGAAATCGTCCTTGTATTGTTCTGCATTTTTGATGAGGTCTGGGATTTGCGAAACGTCGTCCAATGCGCCGTCGATGACGCACGGATTGAAATAATTGAACATGCCGAGGCCCATTTGCTCTCCCCAGAACGTCGTTGCCATTTCGTTTCCGAGCGTTGCTTGCGGGCGCAGAACTTTCTTTGCGATTCCGATGATGTCAAGGGCGTTGTACTTCTTCAAGGTCAGCGGATTTTCGATCTCGTCGCGGCCCGTCCCAAGCATCAGAACGTCCATTGCCATGAACGGGATGCCGTATTTGTGCTTGACTTCGTGCGTTGCCGTCAGCAGCGGGGCGACCTCGATAAGGCCGCCGTCGATGATGCAATTCCCCTCGAACTCCCGCCCGGCATAGTAACTCGGTGCGGCGGACGTGAACCCGGCGACGTCTTTCAGCGGCACGTCCAAATATTTTCTGGTGATGTTCTCGAAGACAAGGTATTTCCATTCCGTGATATTGAGTGCGGGAACGACGATCTTCAAGCGGGGATAGTATTTCTGGATGTCGCCCAGCTTCGCTTGACCGATCATGTCGTCAAGCACTGCATCCAGCGTTTCCGTCTTGTATGTCGGGCACGCCAGCGGATTGATCCGTGCGTTGAACCGCTTGCAGAAACACTCTCCGGCCCGTTGCTGGAATACTTCGTCGATCAGGTAGAACGGCTTGCCGATTGCGTATGCGGCGGCCAGAATGCCGCCGATTGAACACCCGGCGATCAGGTCCACCCCGGCAAGCGTCTGTTTGCTGTTGGGGAGCATTCCCAGGAAGTGCGCCGGGATTGCGCCGAACACGCCCCCGCCGCAGATAATTAAAATCTTGTATCGCTTCATGTTACCACTCGCTTTCCCATTCGACAAGGGCGGAATCGTCATCCCAGGGCCGCCAGTCCTCGACCTTTCCCGTGGAAAGGAAGCGTTCGAGGCGTTCTTCGAGCAGATCGAACGCCGCCCGGACGCACGGAATATCCCGGACGAACATTTCCTTGTCGCCCGGATAATGGAAGAGGTAGCTTTGACCGATGAGGTCGTTGATGTCCGCGTACTCCGTTCCGTTCAGTCTGTTCCACCGTTTGATGTTGCGGAACCGCTCTTCGCTGGCGATAAAATGATAGGGTATCTGGTATTTCGGATCGAGGAATTTGGTGTGCGGGACCGCGATTTGCTCCATGACGGGCAGATCGCCGTTGTGCCGCTTCGATTCCTCTTTGCATTGCGCGGTGAAGTTCAGCCGCCGCAGTTCCGGCAAATCCATGAGCAGAAGCCCGTTTTCGATCTTGTTCCGCTTGTCGAACATTTCCATGTATCGGTCTTCGCGGATGTGCGCGTAGTCCCGGACCGCTCCAATGGCTTTCCCGTCAAGATCAATCTGGTAAATGTCGGTCAGGTCTTTTCGGACGAGGATGTCAACGTCCAGATGAAGAACCCGGTCAACTCCGGCGAAGTCTTCGAGTTCCGGGACCAGGAACTTCAAATGCTTGAACGGCCCGATCCATTCCCATGTGTAGGGAAACAGGCCGCCGAAGATCGCGTCCGCGTCCAGGCTTCTCGTTACGGCCTCGATGCCGGGGATGCTGTCGAATGGCCGGAACGTTTCGGAAAGCGTCTCGGAATCCACCTTGTCTCCCAAGATGTAGAACTTGATCTCCGTGTCGGCATTGCGCTTGATGATGATGTCGTACACGGCGCGTTGCGCGAACCGGAGCCACCTGGAATCGGTCGAAAGGCAGATATGAAGTTTGCTCATGGCTTGTTCAGGAACTCCTTGATTCCGGCGCAGATCGCAGTGATGAGCGCACCGACCGAAAGCGTGATGAACGCTTTCATGGCGGCTTTCTTTCCGGTCTTCACCGCATCGGCGAATGAACGCATGACTGCAATCGTCTCCGCGTCGAACAGGGGGCACGAATGGGTGTTGCACGGCCCTTGCGTCATGGCTTGGATTACGATGTCCGCGATTTCTTTTTTCTCTTCTGTCGTCATTTCACGGCCTCGAATATGAATGCTCCGCTTGATGTTTTTTTGATGATTGCCCGGAAACGCTTGTCTCCGCCGGCGGGGATCAGTTGCTCTTGCTTTCGGATTTGGTCGATGAGGTAAGTTGATCCTGTCGATACCGTGCGTAATCCGTCTGCGGCGACGAACTGGATTTTCAGGAACTCGCTGTCCTCTTTCCATTTCGACGGAAGAATGATCCAGTCCGTGAAGAGAATCGGGACGTTCAGGATTGATTCGATGTTTGCCTCTTCGCCGTCGAGGAACTTCGTCTCTTTCGGTTTCGCGGCAATGCTCGGAACTCCCGCGCCGATGCTGGAATCATTCGGAATTTCAACAGGCTTGTAGTGCTTATTCCTCATAAGTGAAGAGTTCCGACCAGTTGCGGTGATTCGCGCCGAGGTTGCAGGAAACGCGGATCATGGTTTCTTCCGTTGTTGCGATCACCTCCGCCGGAACGTTGTTTGCGGCAGCCCATTCGAGCATATTGGTGTCGTTGAAATAGGCGGGGAGATCGGCGCGGGTCTTGCCGACAGAGCCCGCCGCCGTTTTTACGGCAGTCCAGAACTCCCGCACGATCTGCATGAAGCGGTCTTGTCTGGGTTGCACCTCGCCGCGATACTTCGGGAACAGTGCCCGGACAGCGAGGCGGTGAGCCTCCCAGATGTCGTCGTCGCGCATTTCTCCCTGGACGGCGGGTTCGCCGTACAGATACTTGCGGATCGCCGCGTAGGACTGGATGCAGCACTTGTCGTAGTCGCTGATGTCCTGTCCGGTGTACGCCGTTTCGACTTCAAAAAAGCGGAAGATCGTCTTCTCCCCGGATTCGTCCGGCTTCGTCTCTTCCCGGATGAGGATCGGGATCACGATGTTCGCGCCCTCTCTGCGGATGACGGGACGTTCCTCGCTTTCCGTCTCTTTGAGGAAGTACGTTTGCAGCCCTTTCGGAATGTTGCTCATTGGTTTTGCCTCCTGTCTTGGTTTTGGCATGAAGTTTTTTAAACGAACAGTCGAAGAATCTGTGCCATAACCTATCACCGCGCGTCAACCATAAGATTATCCCCCAATAGGATGAAAGCGGCTTTTCCGTCTTTTCGTTCGGGTTTTTATTGTAGTTGACCGCCGCACGGCAATACTTATGCTCCGTCGTCTTCCGCAGCACGATTTCGTCGCGCCGGAACACATAGCCCAGGAAGTCAAGCCCGTTTCTCTCTATGGGGTATATCTGGGCGTTCGGCTTTAGAGTAAGTTTAAGCTCCGTGAACTTCTGTTCCGTTGCATGGAGAAGATCGCGGAGCTTGTCCTTGTCCGAGTTCAGGACCACGATGTCGTCGCAGTATCGGGAATAGTGCCGGAAGCCGGAATCCTTGACGAATCGGTCGTATTCTGACAGAAAGAAGTTCGCCAGCAGTTGCGATATGTAGTTGCCGATTGGCAGTCCCGGAAAATGGGAATCTATGATGATGTCGAACAGGTGGAGAACTCGCTTGTCCTTGATCTTGCGCCGCAGCGTTGCTTTCAAGATGTCGTGGTCGATGCTCTGGTAATACTTCCGCACGTCCATTTTCAGGATGTAGATCGGTACGTCCGGCGGGTATTCCAGAATGAACCGTATGACCCGTTCCACTCCCTTGTGGATGCCGCGCTTCTTGATCCCGGCATAGGTGTCTTCGATGAGCGTCTTGACAAGGTATTTCCCGGCCACGCGCTCTATGGCGTGTTGGACCAGGTTGTCTTTGTAGCACGGGTTCCAGTGGATGATCCGTATTTTTCCACGGTCGTTGCGCGGGAACATCCGGTATCCGAAGACGCTCCACCGATCCTCGACAAGTTCACGGTGGAGCTTTCGGATGTTGTATCGAAAGTGCTTCTCGAAACGAAGCACCTGAAAGTATCTCCGCTTGTTCTTTCTTGCTTCTCTGTGTGCTTCGACAAGGTTCTTGACAGAAACGATCTCATCGAATGCGGCTCCAAGTCGTTTCATGTCGCTTATCTCTGCAATGGCCGTCCTATGGGGCTTCCGAATAAGCCGTTTCCGACTTACCTACTAACTCCGAACAGCATTCCGGCTTCCCTCGCGGGAAACTCTCTTCACCTTTGTCCGGTGTGGGATTCTGTGTCCGAAAGAACATCTGCTGCGAGACGCGCGCCGATATTCGTCCTCGTATTCGTCAGACCGTTATTCACGTTCACGTAGAACACGCCAACGTTCCGACCGTTATTCGGGTTGCCGCCGCGAAGCACGAGCCGGAGCGCGTCAAAAAGGACACAAAACGCCGTGTTGCTGGGTTTTCTTTTATTGCGGGTTTACGGGCTGAAAAAGCCGCCTTTGGAGCGGCTTGTTTCAGCCGTTTTCGTTCTCGTTTTTGTGTTGCGTAGGGCGTTTCCCGTGCGGTTCGTTCTTGACGTGAACACGCCCCCCGTCCGACCGTTATGCGGCTTGCGTTTGCTCGACCGCAGCGAGACGCGCGCCGAGATGCGTCCACGTAATCGTCAGACCGTAAGGCACGATCACGCAGAACACGCCAACGATCCGACCGAGATACGGGTAGCCGCCGCGAAGCACGAGC
>JAFSZN010000148.1 GCA_017455665.1 Lentisphaeria bacterium | reverse complement strand
GACCACGACGGACCAGAAGTCCAACATCTTCGAGACGCCCGTGAAGATCTTCTCCGACGGCGCCCTGAACCGCCTGGTCATCCGTACCACGCCGAGGACCTACGCCTCCATCAAGGCGCTCCTCGACCGCCTCGACGTCGTGCCCGCGCAGGTCCTCCTGCAGGTCACCGTTTGCGAAGTCACGCTCGACGACGAAACGCAGTTCGGCCTCGAACTCGCGGCCGCCAGCAGCTGGGGCGGCAACATGATGCAGATGGGCACGAAATGGACGGATCTGGATCCCGACACCGCCGCCACCGGCATTGATGCCCGCCAGTCCGGCTACTCCTTCATGCTCGCCGATCCGAGCGACCCGAATAACAAGCTGGGCTATCTCCGTGCCTATGCCGGCGACAGCAAGTTCAAAGTCGTTGCCAGTCCGCAGCTCCTTGTCTCCAGCAACACCGAAGCCAAGATCACCGTCGGCGAACAGACCCCGTACGTCGGCAGTACCGTGACCGACACCAGCAGTTCCGGATCCCTCCTCACCAGCACCTCCTACAAGGATTCCGGTATCACGCTGACCGTCACCCCGCAGGTGACCAGCACCGACCTCATCACTCTGAAGCTGAACCAAACCCTCTCCGCCGCGCAGATGATGGTCGTCTCCGACACGACGACGGCACCGAAAATCACCAACCGCGAAGTCGACACCTCCATGACGATCCACAACGGTCAGACCATGATCATCGGCGGCCTGATCGAGGAATCGGGCACCGACACTCTCCAGTCCCTCCCGATCATCAACGAGATCCCGTTCCTCCGCAGACTCTTCGGCAACACCAATTCCTCCCTCACCCGCACTGAGATCCTCCTCATGATCACCGGCCACATCATCAACGAGAAGAGCCGCGTGGAAGACATGATCCGCCGTTACAACGACGCCCTCGAAGCCATCAACGACTTCGAAGACAACCTGGGCAGCTCCGCCGACGGCACCCACAAGAAACCCAGCTCCCGCATGTTTACTCTTGACTACTGAGGCCATCACCCATGACGAATGAAATCAACTCGTTCCCCGATATGCGGGCCAAGCTCCGTGAGCGCCTCGCCGCGCTCGCGGAGGAGTACCCCTCCGCAGACGCCTCCGCGGCCGATCTGCGCGATGCGGACTCCAATCTGGTCAGAGCGGGGACCATCAGCGAGCAGCAGCTGACGGAGATCTATTCCGAGTGCTACGGCATCCCGGCCCCGGACGAAAACGACCTCCGGCAGCCCGATCCGTATCCGAACGCGCCGCAGGAATTCCTGAACGCCAACCTGTGCGTCCCGTACGAATGGTCCGACGAAAACAAGACCATGGTCTTCCTCGTTGCCGACCCGTACTCCATCGAGCACATCACGTTCCTGGTCAGCAAGAGCTGGCACATGACCGTCAGCTTCCAGTTCGTCCGCCGGACGTATCTGGAACGCATGCTCTCCCGTCTCCAGAACATCGACGAGGAGGAGCAGTTCCACGAGTCCGACGACGAAGCCTCCCTGCGCAGCATGGCGGGCGAGGCGAAGATCGTCCGCCTGGTCAACGACATTTTCACGCGTGCCCTGGAAGACGGCGCGTCCGACATTCACGTGGAACCCGGCGAAGACGCCGTGGTCGTGCGCTGCCGAATCGACGGCGTGCTCCGCGAGATCATGAGCTGCCCGCTCAACCAGTTCCCCGCCATCGCGTCCCGCATCAAGCTGATCGGCGGCCTGAACATCGCCGAAAGCCGTCTCCCTCAGGACGGCCGCACCAACGTGAAGCTCGGCCACGAGGAGCTGGACATGCGTATCAGCACGCTGCCGATCCTCACCGGCGAGAGCATCGTGCTCCGACTCCTCAACCAGGACGCCCTGACCTTCGATCTGAAGACCCTCGGCATGTCGGAAGCCAACCTCCGCGACTTCGAGAAGCTCATCAGCATCCCGTACGGCATCATCCTGGTCGTGGGCCCCACCGGAAGCGGCAAGACGACCACGCTCTACAGTGTGATCAACCAGCTGAACGACAACAAGAAAAAGATCATCACCATCGAAGACCCCGTCGAATACAAGACCGCCGGCCTCTGCCAGATGCAGGTGAACGAAAAGATCGGCGTGACGTTTGGCGCGGGCCTCCGCTCCATCGTGCGTCAGGACCCCGACATCATCCTCGTCGGCGAAATCCGTGACCGCGAAACCGCCGACATCGCCATCAACGCCGCCCTTACCGGTCACCTGGTGCTGAGCACGCTCCACACCAACGACGCCGTCGGCGCCGTCACCCGACTCCTCGATATGGGCGTCGAGCCCTTCCTCGTGTCCTCCGCGCTTTACGGCGTGCTGTCCCAGCGTCTCGTCCGCAAGATCTGCACGGTCTGCGGCGGATCCGGCTACATCGGAGTCCCGATGGGCCAGAAGGGCGACGTCACGAACCGCTGCAAGCGCTGCGGCGGCACGGGATTCAAGGGACGCTCCGGCGTCTTCGAGCTCCTGACCGTGACCGACGACCTGCGCGCCGCCGTCATCCGCGAAGAGGACAGCAGCGTCCTGCAGGCGATCGCCGTCAAGCACGGCATGCGCACGCTCCGCCAGGATGCGGACGAAAAGGTCCGCCTCGGCATCACGACGAAGGAAGAAGCCAACCGGTCCGTAGCGGACATGTAATCACAGGAGAGAAGCCGCATGGGTCTGTATAAATATCTGGCGTCCTCGGGCCGCGACAAGCCGACCGAGGTGCTGATCGAAGCCGACAACCAGAACGAGGCGCTGAGCAAGCTCCGTTCCCGCCGCCTGATCCCCGTCCAGTACCTGGGCGAGGCGTCCATGAACGCCGGCGGAAAGATGAAGCTGTTCGGAAAAGGCGGCATTGACACGTTCGCATTCACGCGGCAGCTCTCTCCGCTGCTGAGTTCGTACATCCCGCTGGAACGCGCCCTCGCGATCATCGCCGAAGGCTCGGACGATCCCCGGCAGAAATCTTTCGTGAACAACATGCGTCAGGGGCTTCACGAAGGTAAGAAGTTCTCCGAACTGATCCGCTCGCAGGGTTCGCTCTTTCCCGACTACTATGCGAACCTGATCGAGTCCGGCGAAGAGTCCGGCTGTCTGCCGGAAGTCCTGGTCCAGCTGTACAAGTTCATGGGCGAGACGCGCGACCTGAAAGGGTTTATCGTTTCGAACTCGATCTACCCGTCCGTGATCCTGGGCATCGTGTTGATCGTGGTGGTTCTTCTGTTCACCGTGTTCGTGCCGAAGTTCGCGAACATCTTCGCGGACATGGGCCGCGAGACGCCGCCCTCCCTGAACCGTCTGCTTGCGTTCAGCGCATTCGCGAAATGGGCGTGGTGGATCATCCCGCTGCTGATCCTTGCGGGCTGCCTCGGCTACATCCAGATATTCGGCAAGCAGCAGTTCGACTATGTGACGAGCAAGCTGAAGCTGAAGTTACCTTTGATCGGACGCATCATCTCCGACCTGGAGATGTGCCGTTACATCCGCACGCTGTCGATCATGACCGCGAACCACGTGGAGATCATCCGCACGGTGAAGATCGCCGGGCGCATCATCCACAATCCGGTCGTGGCCGAACCCTTCCAGCCGATCGCCGACAAACTGAAACAAGGACAGAAACTCTCCGCCACGCTCCAGGGTAACCCGTACGTGCCGCGTGAGACTGTGCCGATGCTCCGAGTCGGCGAGGAATCCGGCAACGTGAGCGACATGCTGGTCCGCATCGCCGACAACCTCGAAAGCGACACCCGCGCGAAGATCAAACGTCTGCTGAGCCTGTTCGAGCCGGCGGTGATCCTGCTTCTGGCGTCGGTCGTTCTTCTGGTCGTCGTCTCGATCTTCCAGGCCATGATGGACCTGAACGCGGTCGAATGATGAAGCCGTCCGTGAAACAGTTCTGTATTCAATAATTCCAATCCATCAAAGGAGATATTCCCTATGAAAAAACAAAAACAACGCCGCAGAGTTACGCCGTTCACCCTCATCGAAGTCGTGGTCGTGATTGTGATCCTGGTCACGCTGGCGTCTGTCGCTACGCCGATGTACATGAGATACGTCAAGAAAGCCAAGATTTCCACGGCGACGACGCAGATCAAGCTCATCGACGATGCGCTTCAGCAGTACAAGCTCGACGTCGGCACCTATCCGTCCGACCTCCAGTGCCTCATGGAAAACCTCGACCAGTCCGAAAAGTGGGACGGCCCCTACATCAAGCCGAAAGTGCCGCTGGATCCCTGGGGATTCGAATACCAGTACGTCTACCCCGGCGAACACAACCGCGGTGAATTCGACCTCTACACCTTTGGCGCCGACGGCCAGGAAGGCGGCGAGGGCGAGAATGCCGACCAGAACAACTGGGGTGGCGATTCCTACGGGGCCGCCGGCAACAACGAAAACTACTGAGCCGTTTACAAGTCCCCGCGTGCCGGGAGTCCAGCGTGAAAAAAATGTCGAGACGTCGTAATTCCTTTACACTTGTCGAGGTCGTGGTCGTGATCGTGATCATGGTCGTGACCGGCGCGATTGCCGTCTCCACGCTCCGCACGGACTCCACGGCCCGCCTCGTCAGGAGCGCCACGAACGATTTCCGCTCGCTCTGCTCCCGCGTCCGCTTCAAGGCCATGGAAATGAGCGAGGACCGCATGGTCGTGTACGTACCCGACGAACACACGTTCTACATGGCGCGTCCCGTGGCGAATCAGGAGGAATCGATGGAGTACGAATACGGATTTGTGATCCTGAACACCGCGAAATGGACGCTGCCGGAGGAATTCGAGCTCGCGGTCGATGACAACGATCCGGTCGAGGTGTTCCGGTTTTATCCGGATGGCGGCGCTTCCGGCACGTCGTTCAATCTGGCATGCAAGGGACACGCGATGGAGATCGGCGTTACGAAGCTGACCGGTTCGATGTATTCGCAGTCGGCAGGCGAGGGTGGTCAATGAAGCGTTTTGAACATGCGCCGGGCGTGAAGAATTTCACGCTCATCGAAGTCATCATTGCCATCGGCATCCTGGCGATTTCGCTCGCCTCGCTCTTCCAGATCATCGCGTCCTCGCGTGCCCGCATCGCGAAAGCCGACGAGGGCTGGCATCACATGCACATGCTGACCCAGGCGGCGGAATACGTGCTCCTGCACGATTCGACCGTCGACGACGTCGAAGAGGATTTCTTCCCCTACCGGGATTACGAGGTCCGCATCAGTTACGACCCCGTCAATGACGATCAGATCGCCGACGAATTCATGTCCATCGACGGTCAGCTGCCGCTGGAACTCTGCACCATTGAACTCAGAAGTTTGAAGTCGACCGGCAAGGACACCGTCGGCATACTTGAAATCGAGAGGATCATCTACGACGATGAAGGCTTTGAACCCGAATAAGATCCGCCGGATTCGCCGCAGTAACTTCACCCTGATGGAGCTCGTCGCGGCGACGGGCATTATGCTGGCGATCGCGGGCATAATCGCGTTCGCATCCCGCTCGTTTTTCCGCGCCCTGGCGTCCGCCGAACGCGTCTCCGCCCAGCTTCAGGTCTACCTGAACATCGACCAGCTCATGGACGGCTGTTTCCGCAACATGATCCCGTTCAACTGGGAGACCACCGATGTGAACGACGACACGTTCCAGGTCTTCATGGGCGAGGAGGATATGATCCACTTCACGACGCTGCGGCGTTCCTACGACGACAACAGCGGCAACCTGTTCTTCGTCCGCGTTTACGTCGAAGACGAGCAGCTTATCGCCGAATACAGCAAGTTCCCGCGTCTGCCGTGGCTTGATGACGACGACGATTTGATGCCCTACGACCGCGAAGTCCTTGCCACGAATGTCGACAGGATCTCCTTCATGTACGCCGGCGCCCAGGACAGCACGATCATTTGGCTGAATGTATGGGACCGCGAAGAATACGACTTCATCCCGCTGGCGGTGCAGATGACCGTGGAATGGAAGGACGGCACGGAGGAACGCTGGCTCCGCAGAACGGCCGCGTCCGGCGGCAACAGCGTGTACGGCGCATTGCAGGAGGTCGACGAATGAGCAGACGCAATCTCGTGAAACGCATCCGGCGTCGCGGCGAATCGGGCATCGCCCTGATCTCCGTGCTGCTTCTGATAGCCACGGGCTCTCTCCTGGCGCTGATGGTCATGTCCATCTCCAAGACCACGTCGTTCACCGTGATGCCGTTCCTGCAGCTCCAGCGCAGCTACTACGTGCTGGAGGGCAT
>JAFSZN010000147.1 GCA_017455665.1 Lentisphaeria bacterium | reverse complement strand
GAACGTCCGACGCGCACATGGTAGGTCAGGGCGAGGCGGTCGTAGGAGACGAAGAGATAGTAGTATTGCGTTTTGGGATTGTAAACGATGCTCGCGCCCTCGATGCCGTAGGCGGTGAAACGCTGTCCGTCGACGCTGACCGTGGGGTTGCCCTCGAATCCGTCCTGTTCGTAGACTTTCTCATAGCCTCGGCAGGCGATGGTCTTGCCGTGCGTGCCGGGGTGAAGCAGTTTCGCGGGGTCCTTCGGGTCCAGCTCCACGAGGGCGATGCCGCCGAAGAATGAGCCGTAAATCATCCACAGTTTGCCGTCAGCGTCCTTGATGACGACCGGGTCGATGGCGTTGTACTTCTTTCCGTCGCCGGTGCGCGTGTGGATCAGCACGCCGCAGTCTTCCCAGCCTTTATCCAATGTCTTGCTCTTCGCGCAGCCGATGAACGAATTGCGCGTGCCGTAGGCGGAGCAGGAATAGTACAGATAATAGGTCTGGTCCGGTTCATTGAAGTAGATGCACGGGGCCCAGAACGGCTGGCCGCCGCCGAGACGGTAGTTGTTCGCGCCGGGCTTGCGTTCGGTCAGGAACCCGTATTCGCCTTTGTCGTCGATGGTCACGGCGTTGAAGTCGTAGCTCCAGCCGCGCGGCCCGACGTTCAGTATCTTCGGCGCGTTCGCCTGCGTGAAGACCTTTCCGACGTCCTTCCAGTTCACCAGGTCGTCCGACTGCCAGATCGTGATGCCCTGTCCGCGGACGTCCGTGCCGACCGCGAAATAATGCTGTTTGCCGTCGGAGCCGAGCCCGTAGATCATTTCCTCGTCGTGCGAAGGGCCGAGCATCCCGGCGGTGCGCGGGCCGTCCTTGTTCACTTTGAACTCGAGCACAGGTTCCGCGGCGAATGAAAGAAGCGTGCCGCAGAGGACTGCGGTGATGATGCAGGTCGATTTGTATTTCATGGTAAATCCTCCGAGGTTGTTTCGAGTTCAGTCTTTCATAATGCTTTGTGCGCGAGCGGAGCCGCGCACTACTTCAGCGGAGGACTTGTCCTCCGCAGGCGGGATGCGTTGCCCCCAAACAGTGATTCCCTTGTCGGTCATCCCGGTGAAGAACACGGTCTGGCATTTGCGGTCCTGATCCCAGCCGTAGGCGCAGACGCCGTCCACCTTCACGCCGCCGGGGAGCTCCACGGCCATGGAAACGCCGTTTGTATAAATATGCCGACCAAACCCTCTGCCATCCTTTGTTCTGCCGTCCGCGATCAACGTGTTCGAATTCCAGTAACCGATCTGCCACTTGCCGCCGCCCTCGATGGTGCCGTCTTTCTTGAGCGTGTAGACGGTCGATTCGTCGACGCGGCGGTTCGAGCGGTCCTGCGACTGACTGAAGACGATGAAATCCCACTGCGCGGACTCGCCGGAGTTCAGGATACCCTCTTTTTTGACGACCGTGTCGAACGGGATCAGTTTGTCGTCGACATAATTGGATCCACTTCCGATCATCATATCCTCGCCCGCGTACAGGCAGGGCGAGAGCAGGGGCCAGCCGTCCTTCGATCAGAAGACCCGGCGCAGTCCGAGGAACGAGCCGCGCTCACCCTGCCATTTGCTGTTGCTGCCGAACATGACCTTGCCTCGCGCCTGGAAGACCGTGGTGTGTCCGGTCCCCGCCCAGCCGGTCCCGGTGGATTTCCAGCGGTACGGCCCGATGATCTTGGTGCCGTACACGGTGTCCTCGCCGAGCTTCCGCTGGTCGTAGATGAGAGGCTTGCCGTTGTAGTCGAGATACGGCCCCTCGATGTCTTTCGAACGTCCCACGCGGCAGTGGTAGCTCCACTCCAGATTGTCGTACGAGACGAAGAGGTAATAATAGCCGTCGTGAAGATACCTGTGATACAGGATGCTGGCGCCCTCGATGCCCTGGCCCGCGGTCGGGTCGTTCTTCGGCGCGGCCTTTGCCTTCTCCAGCGTGCTGATGTCGAAGACGGTGTCCGTGGTGCGCGAGGCGACGGTCTTGCCGTGCGTGCCGGGGTGAAGCAGTTTCGAGGGATCCTTCGGGTCGAGCTCGACGAGAGCGATGCCGCCGAAATACGAACCGTAGACCATCCAGACGCGTCCGGTGTTTTCGCCCATGATGACCGCCGGGTCGATCGCGTTGAAGCGCTTGCCGTCGCCGACGCGCGTGTGGATGAGCACGCCGCAGTCCGTCCAGCCTTTGTCGAGCGTCTTGCTCTTCGCGCAGCCGATGAACGAGTTGCGGACGCCGAACGCCGAGCAGCAGTAGTAGAGGTAATAAGTCTGGTCGTACACGTGGTAGTAGATGCACGGCGCCCAGAAGGCGTTGCCGAGGCGGTTGTTGCCCTGCGCGGGCGTGTCGAGGAGCCTGTAGACGCCGTCGTCGCCGACCTCGACGTTGCGGAACGTGTAGGCGAAGCCGCGGCCGCCGTTCTCCAGGATCGCGGGCTTGTTCTCCCGCGTGAAGACGCGCCCGGCGTCCTTCCAGTTCACCAGGTCGTCCGACTGCCAGATCATGATGCCGGAGCCGCGGACGTCCGTGCCGACCGCGAAATAGTGCTGTTTGCCGTCGGAGCCGAGGCCGTAGATCACTTCCTCGTCGTGCGTGGGGCCGCACATCCCGGCGGTGCGCGGGGCGTCCTTGTTCACTTTGAACTCAAGGACAGGTTCCGCGGCAAGCGCGGAAACGAGCGTGGCGGCGGCGAGGAGTGCGGCGGTCAGAACGGTTTTGTATGGCATGTCGAAAACCTTTCCTTTATGGTGTTGCTGGAAACGAGGTCATTGTTTGTTTTTTGCGGCCTTTTTGAGCTCGGCGAGCGTCTTCGCCTCGGGGCGCTTTTTGTAGCACTCGTCGAGCGGATAGCAGCCGGAGATGAGCCCGGCGCGCGGGGCGTTGGTGCAGTCTCCGAACGTGCGGCAGATGCAGGCGCGGCGCAGGGGGCGTCCGGCGAGGACGTCGGCGCAGAAATCGGGGTAGGAGAGCGCCATGCGCCCGAACCCGACGAAATCCGTGAGGCCGTTCGCCACGGCGTATTCGGCGGCGTGCGGGAGATATTCCTGAAGAGCGGTGTAGCCGGAGCCGACCACGAGCAGGCCGGGACAGAGCTCGCGCAGACGGCGCACCGCCTCGATGTGGAGCCACACGCTGCGGAGCGGGTCGTGCGGAGGCAGATAGCCGTCGGAGACCGGGTAGAACGCCGGGCGCTGGATGTGGACGCAGTAGTACGGGCTGCCGATCGTGGCGCAGATCATTTTCACGCCGAGCGAACGCATGATGCCGACGAGCGCGACCGTGTCCTTCAGGTCGGGGTCCATCGTGAGGCCGTCGCCCGTGCCGCCGAACGCGTAGGGGTAGGGGCGCGCCGGATCCCAGTCCATCGGGACGCCGACGCCGTCCGGTCCCTTCACGAACGGGCGGATGTCGAAGATGCTGACGCGGGAGGAGAGTTCGAGTCCGGGACAGCGTTTCGCGATGCCCTCGGCGATTTCGCGGAAGAAGCGCGTGCGGTTCTCGAAGGAGCCGCCGAACGGACCGGGGCGGTCGTATGCGGTGAGGAATTCGTGCCCGAGGTAGCCGTGCGCGAGCTTCACGTCCACGAAATCGAATCCGGCGTCCTGCGCGAGCTCGGCGGCGCGGATGAAGTGCGCGATGATGTCCGCGACCTCGTCGTCCGTGACCACGTTCGAGGCGTCGTTGTGAAACTTTTTGTCGAGCAGGGGATGGGCGTACGCGGTCTTCGAGGCGAGCACGCGGTCGTCGTCGGGGTGCGAGAAGCGCCCGGAGTGCGTGAGCTGGAGCCCGATCTTCAGGTCGGAATCCGTGCCGAAGCGTTCGCGGTGCGTCCGGCGCATCTCGTCGTTGAGCTGTTTCAGCGCGCCGGCGGTGTGGTCGGCGACGAGGAGCTGGCGCGTGTTGCTGCGCCCGGAGTGCATCACGGCTGCGGCCTCGGTGCCGTAGATGAGCTTCGCCCCGCTCGAAGCGAACCGGAGCCAGCGGCGGCGCGTGAACTCGGACGGCGTGCCGTCGCGTCCGCAGTCCCAGCCCTCCATGGGCAGGACCGCCCAGCGGTTGCCGATGCCGTTCAGAGGCTTCGCGAGCGCGGACTCACCGGCGGGCGGGAGTTCGGCGAGTCCGATGGGGATATTCGACGCGGCGAGGTGCGCGCGGAAATCGTCGAGCGTACGGAACGAGGCGGGTTTCGGGTAATCCATGCGTCAGTCTCCTGTGTCGTAAATGCGTTTTTCGCGGCAGGCTTTCCAGACGGTCTCGAACCAGCCGTCCGTCTCCGGGACCGGGCGGCACGGGACGCGGCGGACCGAAACGGAGCCGTCCGGGGCGGCAGTGACCTCCTGCACGGATGAACGGAACGCTTTGTCCTCGTCCGCAATTTTGAACGGAAGTTTTTTATGGACGGGGCGTCCGTCCGGCGTGAGCACGACCGACCCGCCGCGCGAGCCGACGCCCGCCTCGACCTGTTCGAGCATGGCGGCGAGGTAGACGGCGGCGGAGAAGACGAGGCTGCGCGTGCGGAGGCGTTCGGAGAGTTCGGCGGCGGAGTTCGATGCGAGGCCGTCGTTTTTGAGGTTCGCGAGCTGTTCGCGCGTCTCCTTCAGCGCGGTTTCCAGCGATTCCTTATCGCGCAGGAACGCCCCGGACCTGCTCATGCGCGCCTGCATCAGGGCGCGCTGTTCCTTCCAGTCGAAGAACGTGCCCTTGCCCATTCTGTCGAGGATCTCCTCCTCGATCTTCTCGGCGGCGGCATTGAACGGCGCGTCGAACGAGCCGTCGGGCTCCGCGTACTTCGCGGCGATGAATTCGGCGGCGCGGAACGCCCCGACCTGGCCCGCGTTCAGCGCGGAGCCGCCGGGCCGGATCACACCGTGCGAGCCGTTGACCTCGCCGACGGGGAAGAGATGGCGGATGTTTTCGGATTCCCACCAGAGATTCGCGGCGAGTCCGCCGTTGTTGTGCTGGGCGCAGACGGCGATCTCCAGCGGCTCCTTCGCGAGGTCGATGCCGTGCGCGCGGTACAGCTCCGCGGCGGGCGCGTTCATCTGCAGGAGGCGTTCCAGCGGGGTGCGCCCGGTGCAGCCGCTCTTTTCGAGATAGTCGCGCGTCTCCTTCGAAAGCGAGGCGACGTCGAGGTCGGCTGGATCGGCGCGGTAGTCCAGCCACACGCGGCGTCCGCGGAGCTCGGTCTCGACGTAGACCATGAGGTCGACGAGCGAGGACCCGGGCACGTGGACGGCGGCGAACGGCCACTGGTAGCCCTTCAGGAATACGGCGTCCTCCAGCGCGCGGACGTCGTCGAAATACTCGCGCAGAAACTCGCTTTCGTCCCCGCCGTTTGCATCCGTGGAGATGAAGCGCGGAAGAACCTGCATGTAGCTGCCGGAGACGTTCCAGCGGAATTTCAGCGATGCGAGCCCGAACTGCGATTCCGGCAGATTGCGCGCCGCCGCGCCCGCCTCGAGCGCCACGCCGATGCCGCCCGTGTGGACGGCGGGGTACACGCTCCGGGCGTACAGGCCGCCGGGTCCGCCCGCCGCGAACACCACATTCTCCGCGCGGATGAACTCGATCATATTGGATTTCTTTTTCGCCCTGCGGTTCACGAGCGCGGCGCCGACGCAGCGTTTCGTGTCGCCCTCCGGGGCGGTGAGCAGGGAGAAGACCACGCGGTCCTCCAGCACTGGGATCCCGCGCGTTTTTACGGCGTCGATGAGGCGCAGGCACATGTCGCGCGAGGTGTACGGGCCGCAGCTGGTGGCGCGGCGCTTCGGGTCGTGGTCGGTCCTGTAGCCGATGTGCTGCCCGAATTCGTCGTGGGGGAAGGGCACGCCGAGCGCGGCGAGGTGGGCGAACGCCTGCTGGGAGACGGCGGCCTCGACCAGCGCCAGGTCGCCGTGGACCGCGCCGCCCGCGAAGAGGTCGCGCGCCATGAGGACAGGCGAATCCGGTTCCGCGCCGTACATGCCGAGCTTGTAGTAGGTCTGCTTGTCGCTGCCGGTGTTGATGGAGGTCCCCATGCGGAGCCCCTCGGAACAGATCAGGACGTCGGTCACGCCGAGCGCATGCAGGCGCACGGCGGCGCACAGTCCGGCGGCTCCGCTCCCGATCACGAGCGTATGGACGCGGCGCGTGTTCACAGCCTGACGACCTCCAGGCCGCCGCCGACGTTCACGACCTGTCCGGTGGAATACCCGATGTCGCCGCGGAGCATCATGGCGACGGCCTTCGCGACGTCTTCGGGGTACCCCCAGCGCGGCTGGAGCGTCAGCCCTTCGGCGATGAGCCTGTCGTATTTCTCCTTCACGCAGGCGGTCATGTCCGTGGCGATCACGCCGGGGCGGATCTCGTACACGTTCACGCCGTACTTCGCCATTTCGACGGCGAAGAGCTGCGTCACCATGGCGACGCCCGCCTTCGAGATGCAGTATTCGCCGCGGTTCGTGCTGACGACCGTCGCGGAACAGCTCCCGATGTTCACGATCACGCCGCTTTTCTTTTCGGCGAAATGCCGGGCGACGAGCTGGGAGAGGAAGAGCGTGCCTTTCAGATTGATGCCGATGACGCGGTCGAAGCTTTCCTCGGTCATGTCGAGCAGGTCCGCGCGAACGTTCGGCGCGACTCCGGCGTTGTTCACGAGCGCTTCGATGCCGCCGAAATCGCGGATGACCGCGCCGACCGTTTTTTCCCGGTCGTCCACTTTCGAGATGTCGCAGACATAGTAGCGGGCGGCGACGCCATATTTCCGTTCGATTTCGGCGCACTGCGCGTCGCCGTCGGCCTGCGGCTTCCGCGCCAGAAGGGCGACGTCCCAGTGTTCCGAAGCGAGTTTTTCCGCGATCGCGGCGCCGATGCCGCGGCTCGCGCCCGTGATG
>JAFSZN010000146.1 GCA_017455665.1 Lentisphaeria bacterium | reverse complement strand
GCGGCGGGCACTGCCTTGGGGGCATTGTCGTCGGCGCTGCGGAAGGGATTCTCAATGCGGCGCTTCACGTCCTTGTTGACGCTTTCGGTCTGCGGGATGCCTTTCTTCTCCTCGGGGTGGAGCAGGACAGCTTCGGCGGTCACGATCACGTAAGTGCGTTCCTTGATGCTGGTGACGGTGCTGAAGAGGTATTTGATGACGGGGATGCGGCAGAGGATCGGGAGGCCGATGGTCTGCTCGACATCGTTTTCCTTTTCGTACACGGTGAGGACTTTTTCGCGTCCGAGGCCGAGGGTGGCGGCGCCGGCGCAGAGGACGTTGTTGCTGAGTTCGGCGCCGGTGTTGCCGCGCTCGACGACGTCCTTGAAGAACAGGGAGTAGTCGAACATCACGCAGCCGTCTGCCTTGACCATGTCCTTGTTAAGGTCGGAAGCGGCGTCGCTGACTTTGTATTTTTCATCGTAGGCTCCGGCGGGTGCGTTTTCCTGCGGGAGGCAGATGAACGGGTTGATGATCTGGACGTCGAGCGCCGGAGGATTGGAGTACTTGTTGCCGTTCTCGTCCTCGTAGTAGCTCTTGCCGACGAACGTGCGTCCGAGCACGTTCTTTGCGATGTTCTGGTATTCCGGCTCCATGGAGGCGCGGTAGATGAACGGAGCCTTGTCCGCGGCGGCTTCCTGCGCGGCGCGGAGCATCGCGTACTCTTCGAGCGAGCGGACCGGGGTGTTGACCATGGTCAGGGAGACGTTCGCGGCGACGGCGGCGTTGCCGGACTGCTGGAGGCAGCGGATGAAGCTCATGTCGAACTGCGGCGCGGTGAAGAATCCGCCGTAAGCCCAGGTGGAGGTGGCGGCGAACACCATGTCCTCGAGGACCTGATCGACGGCGAGGCGGCCGGCGTTGTAGCTGAGGTTGAGCAGGTTCACGCCGGGGCCGTTCTTCCATGCGAGGTAGTCGAAGCCCCAATCCTTGAGGTCGCTGTCGCGGAGTTCGTAGTAGTTGAGGCGGAGCGCGACCTGGGGCAGGGGGCGGTCAAGCTCTGTTTTGATGAAGTCGAGCGTGCCGCGCGCGGCGTCGGTCTGGTCGCGCCAGAAGATCGTGTTGGTCTCGTCGTTCACATAGGACTTGCCGACGGACGTGCCGAGCGTCTTGTCGATCAGGTCGGTGAGTTCCTGCGCGGCGCGGTATTTCGGGGTGTAGGCGATGCGCGCCACGCCGGTGCCCTGGATGCCCTTCTGGCCGGGGCGGTCGAGCGCGGCGACGATCTGGTCGACGTAGGGGAGGAAATCCTTGCCCGTGGAGACGAGGATCGCGTCCTTGGCGTCAGGCGCGATGGCAGTGACGCGGCGGATCGAGGAGCTGCGGTTGTAGCGCTGGATCGCGGAGTTCACGAACGGCAGAACGGACTCGGAGGTCACGTTCTTCAGCTCGTACACGCGGCTGTCGAAACGGATCTGTGCGTCGTCCTGCTTCAGGTGAATGGTTCTTGCGGATCCGTCGTCCTGCGACGCGTCGTCCGCGGCGAGGGAGACGAGACAGAGCGTCCCGGCGGCCAGGCAGAGAAGGATTCTTGCGGTCTTGTTCATGTGTTTTTTCGGGGTTGGGGTGAGGGTATGTGTGCGGGTTGATATGATCGAAAACGATGAGGGCGGCCCCGGAACATAAGGTTCCGTTTTGTTTTGTGTTTTTGTGTGGGGTCCCGGGAACGCCGTCCGTCCGGATCAGAGAAAATTGAAGCCGACGATGATGACTTCGCCCTTGGTGTCGTGTCCGGCGAGGACGCGGAACAGCGCTTCGCTGTAGTATTCCTTATCCTCTTTGTTCTTGAGCACGAAACGGACTTTCCAGATGTACGGGGTGATCGCGATGTGTTCGAGCGCGGTGACGTAGCTGAAGGAGACCGGCTTGCCGAGCGTTTCCGTGATGACCTTGCGCGAAAGCTCGAACTTGTCCTTGCCGAATTCCTCCTTCATCTCGGGCGAAAGCAGGGCGATGAACCCGGACGCGTCGTTCTTCAGGAAGGCTTCCAGCAGCTTGCGGGAGTATTCGCGTTCCTCCGCCTGCTCGACGCTCAGTTCGGCGTCTGCGGGGTCGGGCGGGAGTTCGCGGATGGTCGTGCATGCGGAGACAGCGCCTGCGAGGAGGACGGCGGCGAGAGCGGAGAAACGGGAAGCGTTTTTCATGAAGTGGTCTCTTTCCTGGAAAGTGTCTTTTGTGAAAAATAGTTTTGTCGCAAAGATAATATACATGAAAATCGTTTAAAGTCAAACATAAATCAGCGGAAATCACTAAAAAAGCGTGAAAAAAGACAAAAAAGGACCGTTTCGGGAAGTGCGAGGAGAAAACGAGGGGGAAGGCAAGCCCTCCACGGCGGCAGTGTCCGGCTTCGCACGGACACGGGGAAGGAGGGGGAAATGTGAGGAGAAAACGAGGAGAAAATCAGTCTTCCGCGCCGCTGTCGTCGGGGGAAGATCCTCGTGTGCCGTCGTCCGCGCGGTCCGAGGCTTCGCGGGCGTCGATCACGAGTACGCACTCGCCTTTCCAGTTGACCTTCTTCGCCTGTTCGGCGAGCTGCGCCGCCGGGCCGCGGAGGATTTGTTCGTGGATCTTGGTCGCCTCGCGGACGAGCGCGAGCGGGGTGTCCGGGCCGACGATCTCGCTGACCTCGGCGAGGAGCTTCGCGATGCGGAACGGCGATTCGAAGACGACCGCGGTGCGCTTGTCGGCGGCGATGCGTTCGAGTTCGGCGCGGCGGCGTCCGCTCTTGACGGGGACGAAGCCGTGGAACGTGAAGTGGTCGGAGGGGAGGGCGCTCGCGGAGATTGCGAAAGTCAGGGCGGAGACGCCGGGGATGATGACCGGTTCGATGCCCGCCTCGACGGCTGCGCGGATGAGCATGAATCCGGGGTCGGCGATGCACGGGGTGCCGGCGTCGCTCACGAGCGCGGCGGTGAGGCCGTTTTGAATGCGTTGGATGAGGGCGGGCGTCCGCGCGTGTTCGTTGAAGATGTGGTAGGATTCCAGCGGTTTTCTGATGTCGAAATGCTGGAGCAGGATGGCCGTGCGGCGCGTGTCCTCGGCGAGGATGAGGTCGGCTTCTTTCAGGACACGCAGCGCACGCAGCGTGATGTCCTCAAGGTTTCCGATGGGGGTGGCGACGATGTAGAGCGTGCCGGAGGCTGGACGGTCGGCCATGGAAAAAGCGGGCGCCGCGGCTCAGCGGTGCTCGAGGAATTCGGATTTCTTCTGTTCGAGGAGGAGACCGACGCGGTCGAGGTCGATGGGCGTATAGCCGTTTTCCTCAAGGAAGGCGCAGAATTCGAGCCAGTCCGTGTGGTTCCATTCGCCATTGTGACGGGTGACGAAATCTTGTGCGAGGCTGGTTTTCGCGAGTCTCGCCAAATTTTTTTCGGCAATGGATGAAGAAGACATTAGGCTTACC
The DNA here is from genome assembly GCA_017455665.1 of Lentisphaeria bacterium. Classification (GTDB taxonomy): domain Bacteria; phylum Verrucomicrobiota; class Lentisphaeria; order Victivallales; family UBA1829; genus UBA1732. The sequence continues at coordinate 31,372 of JAFSZN010000146.1, read as the reverse complement.
TCTTGGTTTTTAACAAAACGGAGTAAATAATATACCACGGAAATCGGAAAAAGCAAGAAAAATAAAGGTCTTTTTCGAAAAAAATGTTTTTGCGCTTCAGTCGTTTTGAGCGGAAATTCTCTTATCGTTTCAGTTTTTTCAACACTTTTTCTTTGAGCTTGTTTCAGGCGGGAAAAACAGATGCCGGAACGGGCGGTTCCCTGCATCCTGAGCGGGGGTCACCGGACCTTGACGCCCAGACGCGCCAGGACGTCGCCGCAGAGATGCAGCGAGCCGCAGAGGACGGTCGGACGTGCCGGGTCGAGCGATTCGAGCGCGCGGTCCAGTGCGGAGTCCGACGCGGGAATGCCCGGAGCGATGCGCGCCAGCTCGGATTCGAGCTCGGCGGCGGACTTGCTGGGACGGGCGGATTCCGGCCGCACGAAGATGAATTCGGTCGCGAGGGGAGCGAGCACGCGGAGACTGTCGACCGTGTCCTTGTCGGAGAACGCCCCGAAGATGAAGCGGAACTTCCGGGCGGGGAAGACTTCGCGGAGCGTTTCCGCGAGCACGCCGATGCCCTCGGGATTGTGCGCGCCGTCCAGCACGAGCCCGAATTCGGGATACAGGTCGAAGCGCCCCTGCCATGCCGTATGCCGGAGGCCGTCGATTGCCGCCGCGAAATCGAATCCGCCGAGGTCGGCGAGGTAGCGCAGGACGGAGAACGCGAGCGCGGCGTTTCTTCGCTGGTGCGGCCCCGCGAGCCTGAGCGTGAGCGGGACGTCGTCGAACGTGAAGCGCTGTTCCACGGCGCGGCCGCCGTCGAGCAGGCGCACGCAGGCGGGCGCGGAGGGCTCCGGCGGGATTCGGAACGGGGCGTTGAGCTCGGCGGCGCGGAATCCGATCACGTTTCGGGCGGGGACCGGAGTGCCGGAGGAACAGTACACGGGGACGCCGGGCTTGACGATGCCCGCCTTTTCGCCCGCGATCTTCTGAATGGTGTCGCCGAGGTACTGCGTGTGCTCCATGGAGATGCCGGTGACGACGGAGACGAGCGGCGTGACGATGTTGGTGGCGTCCAGGCGCCCGCCCATGCCGACCTCCCACACCACATAATCGCAGTGCGCGCGCGAAAAAAGCAGCGCGGCGATGAGCGTCGTAACCTCGAAATAGGTCGGCTTCATGCCGTCCCGTTCCAGCTTCGCGACGGCGGGCAGGACGGCGTCCTGAACGGCGCAGAGGGCGTCCTCCGTGACCGGACGTCCGTCGATGCGGAATCGTTCGCACGGGGAGACGAGGTGCGGCGAGGAGTAGAAGCCTGTGCGGAACCCGGCGGCGCGGAGCCCGGATTCGATCATGGCGCAGACGGAGCCTTTGCCGTTGCTGCCCGCCACGTGGATGAATCTGAGGTCGCGTTCGGGGGATCCGGCGGCGAGGAAAAGCGCGCGCGTCTGGTCGAGGCCGAGCTTGATGCCGAAAAACTCAAGCCCTGCCAGCCAGTCGAGGAATTGACGGTTCGTCATAGAGGAAGAGCGAATGCCTGTGAGGTAAAAACGCGTCCGTCGTCACTTCAGGATGGGGGACCAGTTGGACTGGCCGACCTTGCCGGAACCGGAAACGAGCTTGCGTTTTGCGCCGAGGCGGGTGTCGATCACGTAGATCGCGTCGTTCACGGTCAGCGTGACGTGACGGTTGTCGGGAGCCCAGGACGGGTCTTCGCCGGGGAACGTGTTGTTTCCCGCGATGCCGACCTCCTCCATGACGCCGGACTTGCCGTCGGCGCTGAGCTTCGCTACGCGGAGCTCGTAGTTGCGGTTGATCTTCGCGCAGTAGGCGATCCTGTTGTCGGAGGACCAGGACGGCGCGACGCGTTCGCTGCCGACGAGTCCGGAGATCTCCGTGGCTTTGCCGCCCGCGAACGGGTCGATCACGCAGAGCACGGGGCGTCCGTTCTTCGCGTCGGAGACGAAACAGAGCTTTTTGCCGTCCGGGCTCCAGCGCGGGCTTGCCTCGACCGCCTTGCCGCTGGAAAGCTGTTTCAGCTGGCCGCCCTCGGTCGGGCGCGTGAAGAGATCGACCTTGTTGTTGCGGGAAAGGATCATGGCGAGGGTCTTTCCGTCGGGCGAGAGCGAGCCGCCGGCGTTGATGCCGCCGTACTGGGTGAGCCTGCGGGAAAGCCCGGTCTCCATGCTGTACTGCACGAGGCTCGTGTAGCTGGGGCCGTAGAAACTGAAAACGATGCTCTTTCCGTCGGGGGCCCAGACCGGCTCGACGCAAAGCGTGTTGTGGTTCGTGAGCTGCTTGATGTTCTTGCCGTCGAAGTCGCAGACGAAGATCTCGCGGTTTTTCGCGTTCGTGGCGGCGGAGAACACGATCTTCGAGCGGCAGATGCCCTGGATGCCGAAGACCTTGTTCAGGACCGTGTCGACCGCCGTGTGCGCGGCCGCGTCGACGTCCTTGCTGTCCGTGATGCGGAACGAGTGCATCGCGGCACCCGCGCTGTTCGAGACCGTGACCGTGAAGTCCTGCAGGGAGCCTTTCGCCGAGACCTGATAGGCGGCGCTGCCGGATTTCAGCACGGTGAACCAGCCGCAGTACTGGAAATCGGAAAGGATCTTCGCGGACAGCGCCTGGTCGGAGAGGCCGCCCTTGAAGACGAGCGTCGGATTGGCGTTCTTTGCGTCCGCCGTGACCACGATCCCGCCGGGCGCGGCGTTCTGGGCGAAGACGGGAAGGGCGGCTGCGAGAAGGACCGCCGCCGTCAGAAGGAACTGTAACTTTTTCATGGGAGCTTCACGTCTCCAAAGGTTAGAGTGTGTCTTCGTCCGCCGGTTTTGCTTCGGCTTTGTCCTGCTGCTTGTCGCCGGCTTTCTGTTCGGCGGACCTGGCGTTCTGTCTGCCGGGCATGGCACCGGGGGCTGGGGGCATGCCGCCCATTCCGGGAGTCATGCCGGGACCCTGCATCCCGCCGGGGACAGGGCCGGGGATCGTGCCGGGAACCGTTCTGGGGCCGCCGGGTCCAGCACCGGGGATCGTCCGCGGAACCGTTCCGGGGATCGTTCCGGGAATCGTTCCGGGGATCGTTCCGGGGATCGTTCCGGGGATCGTTCCGGGGATCGTTCCGGGCATGCCGGGCCCCATTCCGCTGCCCATGCCGCCGGGGCCCATCATGCCACCGCCCATTCCGGGGATCATGCCGGGGCGCCAGCCGCGGCGCGGAACGGTCGGACGGATGACCGGGAACCTGGGCTGGTTGCGGTCGGATCCGGCTTCCTCGGAGGTCTTTGCCGCCGTGGATTCGGCGGCGGTGCCGTCCTCGTTCTGAATATATCTCGGGATGTACTTCAGGAGAGAGTCGTATTTCTTCATGAAGTTTTCGTTTGCCGGGAAAACGTCGGTGATGCCGTTCTTGCAGATGTCGGTAAGTTCGCGGATCGCGGGCTCGTAACCGTTCGCCGCCGCCTCGTGGAGCATGATCAGGGCGATAATTTCATCCTTTTCGACCTTGAAATCCTCGTTGCCCTTCATAAAGATATTGGAGAGCGCCATGGCGGCGAGGGGGCTGGTCTGGATGGAGCGGAACGCCGGATCCAGGCTGGTGGGGTCGTATTCCTCGCCTTCGACCTTCTCGAGCTCTTCGAGGTAGGCGTTGAAATAGCTCGGATATTTGAGCTTGTAGTCGTGCTGGACGAGCATGTCGGTGTACTTCTGCGCGAGCTCGGGCACGGGTTCGGGCACGCCGTAGCGCGCGCCGCCGCGGGTATAGAGCTTGACCAGGAGGTCCATGGAGGTCACATGTCCTTTTTCCGCAGCCTGGACCATGTATTCGAGGGACTTTTTGAAGTCGCGGCTCTTGTTGTCCGTGCCGCCGGAGCGGTAACAGACGGAGAGCGTGTAGAGCCAGTCGGGGTCTTCCGGGTGCGGATCAAGCTCGAGCGCCCAGATCATGCGGGCATATTCGCGGCTGCCTGCTTCGCGGAAATAATCCTCGACGGCGAGGAAGTAACCGGCGTTGGACGCCATGTGAAGGCGTTCGAAATAGTCAGCCTGGGCTCGCTTGTCGAACTGTTTCAGGCGCACTCTGCCGTCCTTGAATTCCTTTGCCTTGAGGTAGATGTCCTCCGCGGACCAGCTCATCTGGACGTTGTCGCGGATCACTTTGCGCGCGCCGCGGAGATCGTTTGCGAGGATGTTGAATTTGAAGAGATCGTAGGGGTCGTTCTTCTTTTCGGCGTAGCGGAGCATGCGCTTCGCGGCGGTCTCGCGGGTTTCAGCGTTGGCGGACGAAAGCGCGAGGTCGTAGTACGCGTAGCCCTTCTCCTCGTCGATGGGGATGAAGCTCTTCCCGAACGTGTAGATGTCGCCGAGGTCGATCGCGGCTTTCAGGTCGCCGTAGCGGATCGCGAGCTCGTAGATCTCGAGGGATTTCTGGACTTCCTTCGGGAAGATGTTGCCGGAGAAGGTATTGCTGGCAAGGAAGTATGCCGCCACGGGGTCGCCGGCGCGCGCCTTGCGCTCCAGGAAATTCGAGAAGTCGTTGACTTTCCCGGCCGCGCGGAGCATGCTGATGATCTCGGGGATGCGCTTTTCGTTTCTCGTGAAGACGTCGAAGAACTCGAACATCGCGGCGTCCGGGTTTGCCTTCAGCCCGATGGAGTCGATGCCCTTCATGAAGATCCGGGCGAGGGCGAGGCGCGCCTTTTCGTTCTGGACGGAGGCGAACAGGTAGTAGCGGAACGCCAGGTCGAGGTTGGGCTGGACGCCCTTTCCGTTTTCGTAGCATTCGCCGAGGAGGGAATGGACCTCGAAATACTGTTCGGCGGTGAAGTTCCTGGACGGCTGAAGTTTGGCGAGTTCAAGCAGATACTCGAACGCGGTCTTCTGCCCGGACCGGAGCGAGCCCATCCCGGAGAGGCGGGAGGTCGCGAATTCGTAGCGTGCGGCGACGCTGCCGAGCTCGGCGGCGCGGTTGAGGTAGCGCTGGGCGGCGCGGTCGTTTTCGTCCCTGCGCGTGTAGAGCTGGCCGCTCTGGGCGAGTTCATAAAGGCGGAACGCGGCGTCGGCATTGCCTCTGGCTTCCTGCGCGATGAGGGCGGCGTGCTCGGGGCGCTGCGCATAGAGCGCGGGCGCGAGCAGCGCGGCACAGCAGATGGCGGTAAGAGTCTTGGTCTTGTTCATGGTCACACCTCGCGAAGTTAAGCGTTTACTTGGAGACCTTTGGATTTGAGGTAAGCTTTCAGCTCGCCGATGTCGATCATGTGGAAATGAAAGACGGAAGCGGCGAGGAGGATGGAGGCGCCCGCCTCGGCTGCCTCGTAGAAATGCTCCATCGTCCCGGCTCCGCCGGATGCCACGATTGCGGCACGGCAGTTCTGGGCGAGGGTGCGGATGAGCGGGAGATCGTAGCCGGTGCGTGCGCCGTCCCCGGCCTTGCTGGTCGGGAGGATGACGTTCACGCCGGTGTCGTCGACGAACTTGGCGAATTCGAGCGCGTCGGTGCCTGTGGCGGTGCGTCCGCCGTTGATGTAGACCTCGTAGCCGGAGGGCATGGACTTGTTCGCGTCGACGTCGATTGCCGCGGTGATGCGGTTCGCGCCGAACTCTTTGACGAGGCTGGCGAGGAGCTTGCGGTTCTTGTAGGCGGCGGAACTGATGGAGATGCAGTCCGCGCCCGCGGAAAGCACGGCTTCCGCGCTCTTTTCGTCGCTGATGCCGCCGCCCACAGTGAACGGGACGGTCGCGGCCGCGGCGACGGATTTGACAACGTCGAGGAGCGTGCCGCGGTTTTCGACCGTGGCGTTGATGTCGAGGAGGGCGAGCTGGTCGGCTCCGGCGGCGCAGTAGGCTTCCGCGCAGGCCACGGGGTCGCCGGCGTCGGCGATATCAATGAAATGGACGCCCTTTACGACGCGTCCGTTCTGCATGTCAAGGCAGGGCATGATCTGAACTTTGTTCATAGGAACTCCTGAAGAAAAGTTGCGGTTTATTTGTTTTTCTACTATATAATAAAGCCGGAATGAGGTTATTTCAAGCGAAAAAAGGCGAAAACGGCGTTTTTTTTTGAAAAAAACGGGGTCGTTTCAGGAAATAAAGCGTTTTGAGGAAAAAATACCCGCGAAAACGGGAGAAATCATTTTCGCGGGTACAAGGAGAAAGTCTGTGTTGCGTTTTGAGGACGTCAGCGCCGAACTGTGGAGGATTTCGAGGCGGATGCCGGACGGCTTGCGACGGCGGCCCCGGATTTCTTCGAGGTCTGCTTCGCCTGCTGTTCCTTCAGCTGGCGGTCGCGCGCTTCGCGCCTCGCCTGGACGAGCGCGTCTTCGCGGACCTTGCGTTCGTGCAGCGCCTTCTGCGCGGCGGAACGTTCCGCGAGCCATTCCTCCCTGGAAAGCTGGGGCTGGACGTACATGTATTTGAGGGTGCGCTCGGCGATCGCCTTGAACGTGGGGCCGGAGGCGGAACCGCCGTAGCGGCTGCCGACCGTGGGATCGTCGCAGGTAACGAGCAGGACGAACTTCGGATCCTCGGCGGGGACGAATCCGACGAACGAGGCGTAGTAGCGGTTGGAGTATGCGCCGTTGATGACCTTCTGCGCGGTCCCGGTCTTGCCCGCTACATGGAATCCTTCGATGGCGGCTTCCGTGCAGGTGCCGCCCGCCTCGGTGACGCCGATCATCATGTCGGTGATCATCTTTTTCGTGGTCGGGTTCGCGAAGATGCTCTTCGTGTCCCTGACCACGGGCATGACGCGCACGTCGTCGCCGCGTTCGATGCGGTCGACGAGGCGGAGATTGACCTTGTAGCCGCCGTTTGCGATCATGCAGTAGGCGCGTGCGAGCTGGAGCGGAGAGACCGCGATGCCCTGGCCGATGCAGAAACGCGAGACGGAGAGGGAATCCCATTTTTCGAGGGGGCGGAAGATGCCGGAGGTCTCGGGCTTGAGCTGGATCCCGGTCTTCTGCCCGAATCCGAACGAACGGAGCGCGTTGTCGAGGTTCTTCGCGCCCATCATGACCGAGATCTTCGCCGTGCCGATGTTGCTGGACTGCTTGATGACCTCGGTCACGGGGACCTTGCCGACGTTGTGCGTGTCGTGCAGGAGACGGCCCGCGTACTTCCAGACGCCTTGTTCGCAGTCGACGATGGAGTTCGGGGTGACGAATCCCTTGTCGAGCGCGTAGGAGACCACGAACGGCTTCATGATGGAGCCGGGCTCCAGCGCGAGTTCGGAGAGGCGGTTCGCGGAGGATTCCGGGGTCATGGTGTTGCGGTCGTTCGGGTTGAACGTGGGACGCTGCGCGGCGGCGAGGACGTCGCCGGTCTTCGGGTCGACGAGGAGCGCCCAGGCGGCGTGCGGCTTCACGCGTTCGCACATGAGGTCGAGCTCCTCCTCCACGATCGCCTGGAGCGGCTCGCGGATGGTGAGGTAGATGTCGTATCCGTCGAGCGTGGGTTCGCTCTTGCTGTTCGTGAAGGTCACGGGGCGTCCGTTTCTGGCGCGTTCGTAGACCATGGAGCCGGAGGTGGCGGTCATGGCGTCGTTGAGGGAACGTTCGATGCCCTGAATCGGGACGAATGTGTCGTAGGAGACGTTCGTGAGGCCGAGGATGTTCGCCAGCATCGTGTTTTTCGGGTAGTTCCTGCGGTAGGAACTGGTGAAGGAGACGCCGTGGAACGCGAGTTCCTTGACCTTTTCCTTCAGCATCTTCGCGGTCTCGTACTTGACGCCGGTCGCGATGACGGCGTAGTGGCAGTCACGCTCGACCGTATTGCCGTTCGCGTCCTTCGAGGTGAAGGAGCGTTTGCTGAGGCGGCGGAAGACCTCGTCGGAATTGACGTTCTCGCAGTATTTCTCGAAGAAATCCGCGATCATGCGGCATTCCGTCTCGGTCTTGTCGTTGTCTTTCTTGTTCAGGATGTAGATGTTCGCCGGGTCGCCGACGATGTCCATCGTGGGGACGTTCCCGACGAGGAGCGAGCCGCCGAAGTCGAAGATCTCGCCTCGCGTGCCGTGCGTCTCGATCCGGGTCGTGTAGGTGTTCTGAGCCTTGCCGAAGAGTTCGTCGTGGCGCGAGATCTGGACATTGTAGAGCACGCGTGCGACGTAGCCGAACCCGCAGATAAGCAGGATGTACACGAGAGCCATGCGAATGGCCATGGAGCGGAACAGTGTCATGTCGGTCGTCCTTTCTGTGTGCGGGATTTCGGTGTCAGGTTATTGGATTCCTCCGGAGGTCCGGTCCGCGCCGGCGGAGGTGTCCGCGACGCGCGTGTCGCCGCCGTACTGGGACGGCGCGGCGACCTGGCCTTCGAAACGTTTCATGTAGCGCACCTGGCTCGGATTGACGGCGCGGAGCGCGAGGTTGTACTGCTTGATCTTGGAGTTGATATTTTCCCAGGAGCGGAGCGTCTCGCGCTGCGCGATGAGCGTCTGGATCTCGGTGCGCTTTTCCCGGATCTCCTCGGTGATGCGGCTTTTTTCGCGTGCGAGCTGTTCGGTCTTGTCGTTGAGGTGCACCCGTGCCCAGCAGGCTGCCGCGATGATGATCATCATCAGCGCCATCTTGAAGATGAGCCCTGCGACCCAGGGGGATTGTGCGCGCCCGGCTTCGGCGCCGGGCTCCGGCGAATTGGTCTTTTTGGTGAATTGGTTCATGTTTGTCCCGCTCTCGTGTTATGGTTAAAGTTTTTCTGCAGCGCGAAGTTTGGCACAGGCGGCCCTCGGGTTGGCGGCGAGTTCGCGTTCGTCGGCCTCGACGGGCTTCCTGGTCAGGGGTTTCAGGACGGCACGCCAGGAGCAGATGCAGACCGGGGTGCCGGGCGGACATTTGCAGTTCATCGCCATGTCCCGGATGAAGTTCTTGACGATGCGGTCTTCGAGCGAATGGAAGCTGATGACCGCCATGCGGCCGCCGGGAGACAGAAGATCGACAGCCGCCTGAAGGCCGTCGCGGAGTTCGTCGAGTTCCCCGTTGACGGCGATCCGGAGCGCCTGAAACGCGAGAGTGGGAGCGGGCGGGCCCTTGCGTCCGCCCTTGTGGTGGAACCGGCCGAGAACGTCGTCGCAGACGCCCGCCAGGTCCCCGCAGGTGAGGAAAGGTTTGGATTGACGGAGTTCGACGATGCGGCGGGCGAGGCGGCGCGCCTCGCGGATCTCGCCGTAGTCGCGGAATATGGTAGTAAGATCCTCTTCTGATTGCGTGTTGACGATGTCCGCGGCGGTGCGTCCGCGGGAACGGTCCATCCGCATATCCAGCGGGGCTTCGGCGAACCGGAACGAGAAACCGCGTTCCGCGTCGTCGATCTGCCTGGAGGATACGCCGATGTCAAGGAGTATGGTATCGACCTTGTCCCAGCCGAGCGCCGCTGCGCGGTCCGCCATGCGGGAGTAGTCGGAGTGCATGAGGTGTACGCGGTCGCCGGCGAAGGCGAGGCGTTCGCGCGCCGCCGCCAGGGCGTCTTCGTCGCGGTCGAGGCCGAGCAGTTCCGCCTCGGGCTTGCATTTCAGGAGCAGCGAGCTGTGGCCGCCGTACCCAACGGTGCCGTCGATGATGCGGCGGACGGTGCGGGATTCGGGCGCGAGGAACGAGCAGACGGCCTCCGGGAGCACGGGGATGTGCTTCGGGGCTTCCATCTGTTTTTCCTGTATGTTCATGGTCTGCGTCATGCCGCGTTCTCCTTAATCCAGCACGTCCAGGAAGCTGTCGCCGGTCTCGTTGAATGCTTCGAACTCGGCTTTCCAGCGGGCTCCGTCCATGATCTGGCCGAAGTTGCCGGATGCGATGAAGGCGACGGTGTCCTTGAGCCCGGCGAAATCCATCAGGATCTGCGGGATCTGGATGCGGCCCTGTTTGTCGCACTGGAGCTTGAACGTGCGTGCGCCCAGCTGGCGGAGTTTCTTGAGGTCGGCGGGATTCGACGGGGAAAGCGAATTGAGTTTCGCTCCGATGCGCTCGTTGTACACTTCCTCCGTGTACAGCTGAAGCGTCTGGTCCCGGCCGGGGATGAGCACGAAACAGCCGGTCGGAGTCTGGCTGCGCCAGTCCGAAGGCACTGCAACGCGGTGCTGGCTGTCGAGCTTGTACTCGCAGTTGCCGCTCAGAATGCAGAAATTTGAGGTTGTTTTCGTGTCGTTTGCCATGGCCGTTTTCGAGATGTTCCCTGGTTCCCCTTCGGGACCCCTATTTTCACCTTTCTTCCCCTAATTTACCCTACATCCGCCTTTTTTCAAGCCGAAAACAAACTTTTTTTCGATTTTTTTTCGATTTTTTTCGTTTTTGCCCTTTTTTCGCCCCCTTTTTGCCCCTTTCGGCGGATAAAACGCGAAAAACAGAGACTTTTCACGGATGCCGTTTCGCGGGAGAAAAACGCGAAAAAAAGTGCGTATATGGCACGAAGCAGTTCCGTGAGGTAAAAACGAGGTAAAAAAGATAGGACTTACAGGTCCTACAGGACTGATTCGATTGAGCTCATCGTGAGGTCGCGCGCATACGCGAGGACGCATGTGTGCATCATGCGCGGTCAATAAGGCATATTCGCCTCAAAAAGCGTTTGTTCTGAGCTCAATAGACCTTGATGATATCGAACAAATCACTGGTGTGAAAATGAGGCGGAATCGAGCTGAAAAAAGGCACAAAAAAGACCGCCCGGAAATGAGGCGGTCTTGTGCGTGTCCGAGTTCAACCGGACACTGCTGCGGAGCAAGCTCCGCTCAGCTCAACCGTTGAGCTTGCGGAGTGCCTTGCGGATGATGTTTTCGCTGGAGCGTTCCTGTTCGGGCATGGCGGCGACGAGGTCGGCGACGGTCTTCTGGATCTTCGCCCGCTGGAATCCGAGCTGTTCGAGCGCGAGGAGGGCGTCCTCCATCTCGCGCGACTGCGGGATGTCCTGCGGGAGCCCGGCGAACGCGAGCTCGGGGAAGAGCTTTACGATCTTGTCGCGGAGCTCGACGATCATGCGTTCGGCGGACCTGGGGCCGATGCCGCTGATGTGCTTGAGGACCTTGATGTCGGCGTTGACGATGGCGTTGCAGAACGCTGGGATGTTCATGCTGCTGAGGATGGCGAGGGAGGTCTTCGCGCCGATGCCGTTCACAGTGAGCAGGAGTTTGAAGATCTCGAGCTCATCTTTCTTCGCGAATCCGTAGAGCTGGAGCGCGTCCTCGCGGACCTGGAGCCAGGTCAGGACCGTGGCTGTGCCGCCTTCGCCCGCCTTCTGCAGCACGTCGTAGGTGCTCATGGGGATGGAGACGAAATATCCGACGCCGTTCACGTCGAGGATGAGTTCAGTGAAGCTGAGGGAAACGATTTTGCCTGTGAGCTGAGCGATCATGGGAGCGGTCCTTCCGGGCGTATGCCGGGTTGTTGTGATGTTTAGCAGATACTATACACGCGTTCGCGCGAAAATCAAGCTCGGGTCTGCAGCCGCACGTCGCCGCAGTTCAGCGTGAGCGTGCGGCCGTCGTCTTCGTCGAGGATGACGGAGCCGTCGTCGGCGATGTCTCGGAAAATCCCGGTGAGGCGGGAGCCGTCGCCCGCGAGGAATTCCACGCGTTTTCCGAGTAGTCCGTTCTCGGATTTCCAGCGAGAGAAGAGCGTTTCCGGGGCGTTTTTCAGGACGTCGGCGTGGTCGTGCAGGATCTCCTCGAAGCGATGCAGCGCCGCCTCGTAATCGCACGGTGTGCCGGTCAGGATAAGGATGGACGTTGCCTCCTGCGAGGCGGCCGCAAGCTGTTCGCGCGTCATGTTCAGGTTGACGCCCATCCCGGTCACGAGTCCGCCGGGCGCGCCGTTTCGGGGGGAGATGAACTGGGAGAGGATGCCGGATATCTTCGCCGTGCCGCGGAAGACGTCGTTCGGCCACTTGATGTGAAACTTTTCGGCGGGGGCGAGCTCGCGCACGAGGTCGAGGACGGCGAGCGATCCGGCTGCGACGCCGAGCAGAGGGCTGTTCACATTCTTCTGTACGAAGCTGGCGTAGATGTTGCCGCGCGGGGAGATCCATTTGCGGTCGAGGCGGCCGCGTCCGGCGGTCTGCGTGGCGGCGGCGACGAGCTCGCGGTCGTTCAGTTCGGCGAAATGGGCGACCGCCCAGGCGGTCGTGGAGTCGATGGTGTCGAAGAAGATCATAGCGGAGTCATACTGTGCGGCGGCGTCCCGCGGGAGTGAAGGTCAGGGCAGTGCATTTGTCGGCGCCGATCAGCTCGGCGATGCGCGCGAGGATGGCGGTCTGCACGGTTTTCGTGCGGACGGACGCCAGATAGGCGGGATGCTCCACCTCGATGAAGAGCGTTTTGTCCGAAATGGAAAGCGGCGTGGTGTGCTTCGCCGCGACCGCGCCCGCGATGTCTGCCCACCTCTCTGAGATCGTCCTGAAATCCGCGACACCGTGCGGCAGTTTTTTCCGCATGACGCGCTGAAGCACGTCTCCGACGGGCTGCGTGCCGGGCAGATACTTCATGAGTTCGCCGCCGGAACCGTCCTCGCCGTACCATTCGCGGAGGATGGGGTCCATCTTCTTGCGGGCGCGGCCTGTGGCGGTCCCTTCGGGCGGACGTTTTTCGTTCGGCATTGTTCAGCACGTCCCCGCTAAACGCCGACGCCAAAGATGGCGACCGGTATCAGACATAGGTTGCCGACGAAACAGAACAATCCTATGAACCCTTGCCCCATGTGGCTCAGCCCAGTCGAGATGCGCCACGGCATGATGATGCATTCCACGAGCCCGACCGGGACCAGGAAGAATTTGAGGAGGTATTTTGCGGAGCGCACCCCGACGACGGCGACGTTTTTGAGGCCGCGGATCACGTATGGGGCGAGGATCTTCGCGCCCTGGATGGCGAGCGGAGTCAGGATGGCGAGGGTGACGGGGTCGAACGCCTCGGCCTTGGGCTGGGGCGCGAAATAGAACGTGCCGATGAGCACGATGGTCAGAATCAAAAGAAAACGCCGGGTCATGGTTCGGGTCCTTCCTGGCTGTTTGAGGGTGCGATGTGTTTCTTGAAGAGGGCGTATTCCACGGAATCGGCGAGGGCGATCCAGGATGCTTCGATGATGTTTTCGCTGACGCCGACGGTGTCCCACACGCTGGTGGAGTCGTGGCTCTGGATGCGGACGCGCGTCTGGGCGGCGGTGCCGTTTAGGTTCTCGAGGATGCGGACTTTGAAGTCGATGAGGGAGACGTCGCGGAGCGCGGGGTAGAACCGTTCGAGCGCCTTTCGGAGCGCGAGGTCGAGCGCGTTGACCGGGCCGTCGCCTTCCGCGGCGGTGAGCTGGGAGACGCCGCCGACGCTGAGCTTGACGGTGGCTTCGGAGACCACGCGGTCGCCTTCGCCGCGTTTTTCGATGATGACGCGGAAGCCCTCGAGGGTGAAGTAGGAGGGCCAGAGGTTCATGACCTTGTGCATCAGCACGACGAACGACGCCTCGGCGGTCTCGTATTCGTACCCGGCGCGTTCGCGTTTCTTAAGCTCCTGGAGCCCGGCGTTGCCGAGGCGGGAATCGCGCAGGTCGATGCCGAATTCGGCGGCCTTCATGGTGAGCGAATGGCGTCCGGAGAGCTCGGAGATGAGGATGCGGCGGCGGTTGCCGACGGATTCGGGGCGGACGTGCTCGAACGTGACCGGGTTCTTCGCGATGGCGTCGACGTGGAGCCCGGCCTTGTGCGCGAACGCACTTTCGCCGACGTACGGGGCGTGGGCGTCGGGGCGCATATTGGCTTTCTCGCAGACGAAATCGCTGACGTCCTTCAGCATGGCGAGGTGGCCGGGCGGAAGGCAGCGGAAACCGGTTTTGAGCTCGAAATTCGGGATGATGGTGCAGAGGTTGGCGTTGCCGCAGCGCTCCCCGATGCCGTTCACCGTGCCCTGCACGAGGCGGGCGCCGCTTCGCACGGCGACGATGGAGTTCGCGACGGCCGTGCCGGAATCGTTGTGGCAGTGGATGCCGAGGACGATGTTTTCGGGGAGGATCGCACGGACCTGCTTCGTGATGTCGAGGATCTCGACGGGGAGCAGCCCGCCGTTGGTGTCGCAGATGGTGACCGCGGAAGCGCCGCCCTCGCATGCCGCGTTCAGCACGCGTTCGGCGTAGGCGCGGTCCTCGCTCCAGGCGTCGAAGAAATGTTCGGCGTCGAATATGACCTCGCGCCCGGCGTCGGCGAGGAACCGGCAGGATTCGCGGATCATGGCGAGGTTGTCCTCCTCGGAGACGTTCAGGATCTCGCGGACCTGCGAGGCGGGCGTCTTGCCGACGATGGTGCAGACGGGCGCGCCGGAATCGAGCAGGGCGCGCAGCTGCGGATCGTTTTCGGCGGTCAGTTCCTTGCGGCGCGTGCAGCCGAACGCGCAGAGCTTGGCGTATTTGAACGTGTGGGAGGCGGCGTCGCGGAAGAACTCGGCGTCGCGCGGGTTGGATCCCGGCCAGCCGCCCTCGATGTATGCCACACCTAGTTCGTCCAGTTTTTCGGCAATACGGAGCTTGTCGTCCTTCGAGAACGAGACATGTTCTCCCTGGGCGCCGTCGCGAAGCGTGGAGTCGTATATGAGGATGTTCTGGTCTGGCATGGCGAGTTTTCCTTGTAAGTGAAACAATATAGCGCCGTTTTGGAGGAAAACAACCGGAAAACGCATTTTTTTTCGCGATTTCCCGCTTTTTTATAGAAAAAAGCCGGAAAAGAGGCGGAAAAAGCAGGAAAAAAGAAGGGTCAGGCGTTTTCCGGTTTCGCTTCCGGTTTCGCTTCCGGGAGCTGTTCCGGTTCCGCCTGTTTTTTCGCCTTGCGCGGGATGATGAATCCGCCGACGAACGCCGTGAACGGGGCGACGAGGACGAGTCCGAAACTGCCGACGAGCGTCTTGACCGCCTCGGAGGCGACGTACGGGTTGTTGATGAAGTCGAGCGGGCCGATGCCCTGCGCGGCGAACGTCATCATGAGCGTGAGGTATCCGCCGGAATAGGCAAGCAGAAGCGTCGTCGTCATGGTGCCGACCACGCTGCGGCCCATGTTCAGGCCGGAGCCGATGAGCTCGCGGCGGTTGATGTCCGGGCGTTTGTGGAGGATTTCGACCATGCCGGCGGAGACGTCCATGGCGAGGTCCATGACCGCGCCGGAGCTGGAGAGGAAGATCGCGCCGATATAGATGTCGGGGAGGCTGAGGAATTCGTAGCCGGAGTAGAGCAGCGTCTGGGAATAGGGCATCATGCCGCCGCTGATCTTGAAGAGCTTCGTGAAGATGTACGCCATGGCGCAGCTGGCGAGCACGCCAAGGATCGCGCCGAAGAAGGCGGTGACGCCTTTCCGGGTCATTCCTGCGACCAGGAAGATGATGACCGCGCTGAGGAGCGTGACCGCGGCGAACGTGATGAGGAGCACGTTTCCGCCCTTCAGCGCGAGCGGGATCACGAGCTTCCAGATGACGAGGCAGCTGAAGACGAAGGAGAGCAGGGCGTTGAACCCGGTGATGCCTGCGAAGACGAGCAGGAGCAGCGCGAAGAGGCCGAAGAGCAGGAGCGCGTAGCCGATGCGGTAGTGGTCCTGCGCGATGACCGTGAAGTTTTCGTCGGCGTCGTACGGGATGGCGGCGAGCGCGAGGTCGCCCGGCTCGAATATCTTGTCGAGCTCCATGTTGGCGCGGATGATGTTCGATCCGTCGAACTCGCGTCCCTTGAACGGGCCGGAGAGGACTTTCAGGCGGACGCGCTGTTCGCCCCTCTTCAGCAGGCCGATCGTGAAGATGTTGGAGTTGTCGACGGAGAGGATGCGCGCCTTGCACTTGACGCCCTCCGGCGGCGGGGCCGTATGGAGGACGTCGAGGAACCAAAGCGCGACGCAGGCAAGGAGGAAAACGACCACCATGACCGCGTCGCGCCGGGATATTTTCCAATGATTGAACATGGAAAATGGAGTGTTGCGATCAGATCATTTCACGGGGACGGAGATGACCGCTTTGAGCTTCTTGGCGATGTCGGAGTTCTCGTACATGCCGCCGAAGATGTTGGAGTTCACGCCGTAGGAGCTGGTGTCGACGGGGAGGGCGGTGTGGGCGCCGCTGGTCCAGCCGACGGAGCACTTGTTGTCGAAGATCGCGACCACGGTGTTCGCCACGGCGTCGCCGCCGCCGAAACCGGCGCGCTTGCCGTTCGGGAACTGTCTGTTGAACGCTTCTTCAATGCGGTCCTGTTCGGACTTGGAGAGGACGAGCGTGAGTTTTCTGCGGGCGTTGGCGTCGGCGGAGCGGAGGCTGACCTTGTTTTCGTTCGCGGGCGCCTCGCCCTGGTCGAAGATCAGGCCGAAATTCTCGGTGATGAGCGGCTTGATGTCGTCGAATTTAATGGTCTTCTCTTCCTTGTTCTCCTGGTTGTCCTGGTCGTTGTTTCTTCCGGGAGGGCCGAAACGTCTGGGGCCGAGGATGCCGTCGGCGAACCGGTTGACTTTGTTCTTGAACTCGTCGCTGGAGCACTTCTGGTTGCCGAGGAGATAGATGGAGGATTCGTACTGGGTGTTCGCGAAGCCGAGGGTCAGGCCGCCGGTCTCGTGGTCGCCGGTGACGACGACGAGCGTGTCGTTCGGATGCTTTTTGGCGAAGTCCATGATGACGGTGACGGCGCTGTCCATCGCCATGGTCTCGCGAAGGCTGGAGCCGGCGTCGTTGCTGTGCCCGTGGTGGTCGATGTTGCCGCCTTCGACCATCATGAAGAAGGGTTTGTTCTTGGTCATGAGGAAGTCGATGCACTGCTTGGTGTACTCGGCGAGGCCCCATTCATTCTCGGGCTTGTCGATGGCGTTCGGGAGGGCGCCGTTGTGTTCGCGGACGAAGAGCTTGTCGGCTTTCTTCAGGTCGACTTTGCGGACCTCGTCCTTGTAGGCGACGGTGTAGCCTTCCTTCTCGGCGAGCTTGTAGATGTCGTTGTCGCCGCCGCGGTTGCCCTGGAGGCCGCCGCCGCCGAAATAGTCGAACCCGGACTTGATGAGGTCGAGGCCGATGTCATAGTAGTTGTCGCGGCTCACGTTGTGGGCGTAGAAGGAGGCCGGGGTGGCGTGGTTGATCGTGATGCTGGTGAGGATGCCGACGGCGCGGCCTTTCTTCTTGGCGACTTCCGCGACGGATTCGAGCTTGCGCTTGCCCTCGGCGTCCATGCCGATGCGGCCGTTGTTGGTCTTTTCGCCGCAGGCGATGGCGGTTCCGGAAGCGGCGGAGTCGGTGATGAAGTTACTGAGGGAGCTGGTCTTGGAGTAGCCCTGCACGGGCATGGAGTTGATGGTGAGGCCCTTGCCCATGGTGGAACGGCTGAACTCTTCCGCCATCATGCGCTGGGGCAGGGACATGCCGTCGCCGATGAACAGGATGACGTACTTGGCGGGTTTGAGGTTCTTGAGCTGGTTGTCAGCCTCATCCTGAGCCGAGGCATGCGCGGCGGACAGCACGAGGAAAGCGCCCGCCGCAAGTGCGGCAAATAAAGAACGTTTCATGGTTGTAACTCCTGAAAACTTGATTGTGTGAACAGGTGTGGGGGTATGTGTTACATGTAAAATACCATTTGAGTTTGATTTTGTCAAGCGAATAATTTAAAAAACTGCGAAAAAAGCCGGTTTTTTCGCCGGAACAGCATTTTATCTTCATTTGTTGCGCGGCGCTGGCAAAAACCTGCTTGACAAAGCGCAAACGGGTGTTATATTATGGGATGTTCTTCTCTGTTTTCGTGCGTCCGCGGGGCAAAAACGCGGGCCGCGGCAGGATGAAACCGTTATCAACCCTACGCCGGACGGCGGTCAAAAGGATGACAAGATGGGCATTCGCATCGCGGGGACTGGCTCGTACCTCCCTGAACATATACGGACCAACGCCGATATCGAAAAGCTGGTCGACACCAACGATGAGTGGATCCGCACACGTACCGGCGTGGAGGAACGCCGCATCGCCGGACCCGACGAAACCGCGTCCACGATGGCGATCAAGGCCGCGGAAAAAGCCATGGCGGAGGCGGGCGTCGACGGACGCGACATCGACGCGATCGTGGTCGCCACGATCTCTCCCGACTACATCTTCCCGAACACCGGCGCGCTGATCCAGCATCATTTCCAGTGCAAACAGGCGTTCTGCTTCGACCTTTCCGCCGCGTGCGCCGGATTCGTTTCCTCGCTTGAGGTCGGATTCTCCCTCATGCGCTCCTTCCCGAACAAATACCGCAACGTGCTGGTCTGCGGCTCCGACAAGCTCTCCGTGATCGTGGACTGGACCGACCGCAACACCTGCATCCTCTTCGGCGACGGCGCCGGATGCGCGCT
The DNA here is from genome assembly GCA_017455665.1 of Lentisphaeria bacterium. Lineage (GTDB taxonomy): Bacteria > Verrucomicrobiota > Lentisphaeria > Victivallales > UBA1829 > UBA1732. The sequence goes on along the minus strand of JAFSZN010000146.1, from coordinate 13,111 downwards.
GCTTCAGAACGACGGCACGGACACCCCGGACAGCATCCTCGCGAGTTCGCTCCACGCCGACGGCGGCTACACCGACGTCCTGCGGATCCCGGCGGGCGGCAGCAAAGCGCCTGCCTGCCACGAAACGGTCTGGAACCGCCAGCATTTCATCTATATGGAAGGACGCGAGACGTTCAAGCTCGCCGTGAACGCCATGGTGTCGTCCAGCGAGGAAGTGCTGGCGCGGGCGGGCGTGACGGTCGACCAGCTCGCACTGGTGATCCCGCATCAGGCGAACCTCCGCATCATTGACGCCGTGGCGAAGCGCCTCGGCATCACGGACGACCGCGCGTTCTGCAATATCCGCTACTACGGCAACACCAGTTCCGCCTCGATCGGCATCGCGCTCGACGAGGCGTGCCGCACGGGCCGCATCAAACGCGGCGACCTGGTGCTGTTCACGTCGTTCGGCGGCGGTCTGGCGTGGGGCTCCATGCTGATCCGTTACTGAACGTGTTTTTCCCGGGGGCGGGTCGAAAGATCCGCCTTTCTTTTTGCTCCGTTTGTTCGTGATTTGAACTTGAATTGAATTTCCGAGAGGCAGTCTTATGTATACCGTCATCCTGAAAGAAGGCCGCGAAAAATCCGTCCTGCGGCATCATCCTTGGATCTTTTCCGGCGCGATCCGCGAGGTCGCGGGGAATCCCGGATCCGGCGAGACGGTCGAAGTGCGGAGCGCGCGCGGCGAATTTCTCGCGCACGGGGCGTATGCCGCCGAATCGCACATCCCGGTGAAGCTCTGGAATTTCTCGGAATCCGAGGCGGTCGACGAGGCGTTTTTCCGCAAACGGCTTGCTTCCGCGTTCGCGCTGAGAAAGACTGTTTTTTATGGAAGTCTGCCGGACGCGTACCGGCTGGTCTGCGCGGAATCGGACGGGTTGCCCGGACTGATCGCCGATGTCTTCGGCGAATATGCCGTCTGCCAGATCACGGGCGCGGGGATGGAACGTCACCGCGAACTGATCGGCAGGCTGCTGCTGGATTACGCGAAGGGCGTGTACGAGCGTTCGGACGTCGACAGCCGCACGAAGGACGGTCTGCCGCCGCGGACCGGGCACCTCGCAGGGGAAGTCCTGCCGGACGTGCTGGAGTTCACGGAGAACGGCATTCGGTACCGCGCCGATTACCTCGCGGGGCACAAGACCGGGTTCTACCTCGACCAGCGCGACAACCGCCGTCTGGTGGCGGAGTGCGCCGCCGGGGCGGAAAGCGTGCTGAACTGTTTCTCGTACACGGGCGGATTCGGGCTCGCCGCGCTGAAGGGCGGCGCGAAACACGTGCTGAACGTTGATTCCTCGGAGTCGGCGCTTGCCTGTGCGCGCGAACTCGCGGCGCTGAACGGGTTCTCCGCCGATGCGTTCGAGACGAAGGAGGCGGACGTGTTCCAGTTCCTGCGGAGCTGCCGCGATGCGCGGAAGAGCTTCGACCTGATCGTGCTGGACCCGCCGAAGTTCGCGGAGACCGTGTCGCAGCGCGAACGCGCCGCGCGCGCCTACAAGGACATCAACCTGCTGGCGATAAAACTTCTCAATCCGGGCGGACAGCTGTTCACGTTCTCGTGTTCCGGCGCGATCGACGACGACCTCTTCGCGAAGATCGTGGATTCCGCGGCGTCGGACGCGCATCGTCCGCTCCGCACGGTACGGTGGCTGTCCCAGGGCCCGGACCATCCGGTCCTGACCTCGTTCCCGGAGGGGCGCTACCTCAAAGGTCTTCAGCTCGTTGCTTCGGTCTGAGCGTATTTCCCGCGCTCAGCGCCAGTGCCGGATGATGTGGACCGCGACTGCGAGCACGTCCAGCGCGAGCACGAAAAACGTCGCGCCGAACATCAGGCGCAGGATGCGTTCCTGAAGGATGAATTTGTCGAAGTGTTCCGGCGCGATCTTTTTTATGAAGTCGTCGCGGTCGGCGACCTGCGTTTCCCGGCGTCCGTAGCGTTGCCACGGGGGGCGTCCGGACGCGGACGCACCGAGCCTGAAAAACGGATAATCCAGTTCGTATGGGCGCGGATCGTCCGTTTTTTTCGCGCTGATGCGGCGGATCTGCTTCTTCAGGACTTCGTGCGACATGTCCAGGAACACGAACGCGAGCAGGAAAAGCGCGGAAATGAACAGAAAGAAGACCATGGTTAACGATGAACCTTGCTGGTTGGAGCCGTTGAAACAGTGGATTTATAACAATACATCGCGGGAACTCGAAAATCAAGCGTGAAACGGGAAAAGTGCATGTTTTGCACGTTTTTTTCGGATGCGGATTTGCAATCGGCGAAAAACGAGGTAAATTTGTAGAGAACTTTTTGTTATTGATTCTGCAAATCGTATCGAAATTAGGACGCCCGCCCGCGCATGAAAGGACAATTCTGGACATATCTGGTCAAACGCCTCGCCCTCGGCTTCTTCACGCTTTTCGTGATCCTGCTGGCGAGCTACGCGCTCGTGCGCCTGGCCCCCGGCGACCCGTCCAAAAGCACGTTTCTCTCCGCCGACGGCGGCGGCAAGAACGCGGCGGGGACCATGTCGAGCGACAAGACCGACCTCGGGCGCAACAAGATCATCGAGGAGAAACTCCACCTCGACAAGCCGATCATCGTCGGGTTCGGCCTGTGGATCTGGGAAGCGTGCCACGGTGACCTGGGGGCGTCCGTCGCGGTCGACAAGGGACGGCCCGTGACCGAGCTGGTCCTCGAACGCCTCCCCATCACGATCAAGCTCAATCTCTTCGCGATCCTCGTCACGTACATCCTCTCCATCCCCATCGGCATCCAGACCGCCGTCCGGCACGACACGGTGTTCGACAAGACCACGACGCTGTTCCTGTTCTTCCTGTACTCCCTGCCGGCGATCTCCGTGGCGCTGCTGCTTCAGGCGACGCTGTGCGTGGGCGGCCTCGCGCCGATCTTCCCGCTGAAGGGGCTCACGCCCGACATCACGCAGGGTATGAGCTCGTGGAAGATCATGTGGGTGACGGCGATGCACTACGTCCTGCCGGTCTTCTGCCTCAGCTATGCGTCGTTCGCCGGGATCGCGCGCTTCACGCGGGCGGGCATGCTCGACGTGATCCGCCAGGAGTACATCCGCACGGCACGCGCGAAGGGGCTCGCGGAAAAGGAGGTCATCTACGTTCACGCGTTCCGCAACGCCCTGATCATCATGATCACGCTGTTCGCGGGAATCCTGCCCGGCCTCGTGTCCGGCAGCATCCTGATCGAATACATCTTCAACATCCCCGGCATGGGCGCGCTTTCCATGCTCGCGCTCAGCAGCCGCGACATCCCGCTGATGATGACGCTCTTCGCGTTCAGCGGATTCCTCACGCTCGCCGGCATCCTGCTGTCGGACATCCTGTACGTGATCGCCGACCCGAGGATCGGGTTCGAATCCCGCGTGTAAGCCCGGATCCCGCCGGATCGGTACATCATCCCACCGTAAAAGCAAAGCCCCGGACCGTATGGTTCGGACCGGGGCAGGGAGTGTTTTTGTTTGTTTTTCGTGCCCGAGCGTAGCCGGGCACTGTTTCGTCACTGCTTGCAGTGTGCCCGAGCGTAGCCGGGCACTACTACAGTGGAGGGCTTGCCCTCCTCACATGTTGACGAAGAACTGGAATCCGGGATAGGCTTCGCCGCCGTGCTCGCAGAGGTCGAGGCCGCGGAGTTCTTCCTCCTCGCTGACGCGGATGCCGGCGATTTTCTTCAGCGCGAAGAAGATCGCGAAGGAGGACACGAAGGACACGAGTCCGACGGCCGCCGCGCCGAGGAGTTGCACCTTGAACGTGTATTCCGGCACGACGGAGAAGATGCCGACCGCGAGCGTGCCCCAGACACCGTTCACGAGGTGCACGGAGAGCGCGCCGACGGGGTCGTCGAGGTGGAGCCGGTCGAAGAAGACGACCGCCGGGACCACGATGACGCCTGCGATAAGGCCGATTACGACCGCCGAGCCCACGCTCACGCAGTCCGCGCCGGCGGTGATGCCGACGAGCCCGGCGAGGCAGCCGTTCATGGTCATGGAGAGGTCGGGGTGGTGGAGCATGATCTTGCTCGTCAGCATGCTGGAGACGACCGCGGCGCTGGCGGCGATCATGGTGTTCACGAGCACGAGGCTGACCTTCTGCGGCTCCGCGTTCAGGGCGGACGCGCCGTTGAACCCGAACCAGCCGAGCCAGAGCAGGAAAACGCCGATGGTCACGAGCGGCATGTTGTGGCCCATGATGGGCATCACCTTGCCGTCGACGTACTTGCCGATGCGCGGTCCGAGCAGGATCACGCCGGAGAGCGCGGCCCAGCCGCCGACGCTGTGGACGAACGTGGACCCGGCGAAGTCATGGAAATGCAGCGCGTCGAGCCAGCCGCCGCCCCAGCCCCAGGAGCCGACGACCGGGTACACGACCGACACGTAGACTGCCGTGAAGATCAGGTAGCTGCTCAGCTTCACGCGTTCGGCGACCGCGCCGGACACGATCGTGGCGGCAGTCGCGGCGAACATCCCCTGGAAGAAGAAGTCCGTCCAGTACGTGAACTCACCGTTGTGGTACGCGATCGGGTCGCCCGCGGGCAGGTGCAACCCGAATCCGGCGAACCCGAACCAGTTGTTCCAGATCCAGTGCACGCCGGGGTACATCAGCGCGAATCCGCAGACGGCGTAGGAGAGGAACCCGATCGCCGGGGTCATGGTGTTCTTGAAGAGGATGTTGTTGCAGTTTTTCGCGCGGGCGAGGCCGGACTCCACGCACGCGAATCCGAGGTGCATCAGGAAGACCAGCATGCCGCCCGTCATCACCCACAGGTTGTTGACCGCGAACAACGCATAATCGGCGGTCGAGGGCGCGGCGGCCTCCGCGACTGTGACGGATTCAACGGCTGCGGCTGCTTCGGCGAGGGCTTCGGCGGCCTGTTCCTCCGCGCCGAACGCGATCCCGGCGCAGACCAGCCCGAGCAGGGCGGCGGAAAGTATTTTATTCATGGTAGGATTCCTTTCTGTTGAGTTCAAAAAAATCAGCCGATCGCCTCGGAGCCGCGTTCGCCCGTGCGGATGCGGATGCACTCGTCCATGGGGAGCACGAAGATCTTGCCGTCGCCGATGTGTCCGGTGCGCGCGCCCTCGCAGATGCCTTCGATGGTCGTCTCGACGAACTCGTCGTTGACCGCGATCGCGAGGCGGACCTTCTTTAGCAGATTGACTTCCTGAAGCGCGCCGCGCCACATGTGGACGTATCCGCGCTGCTGGCCGCAGCCCAGCGCGTTCGTGACTGAGATTTTGAAGATGCTGCGGGCGTAAAGCGCCTGCTTGACGGGATTCAGCCGGTCGGGCTGGATGTACGCGATGATGAGTTTCATGTAACGTGTCTCCTTGGTGGTTGCGAAGTGACGCCGTGCATGAAGCAAATCCCGTGCCAAACATGTTTCAGGCGAAAAAACTGATAAAACGGCAAAAAAGTTTTACAAAAGCTTGCCGTCTGACAACAGAATGTAAAACATCATGCCGGCAGAAACGCGTTTTGACGTTGAAAAAACAGCCGGTGTGTGGTACATTATTGCAGACATAACGGAACAAACATTTTATCCTGCCTGGAAAAGGAGAAAACGCGCATGGAATTGCAGCCCGTCATCACGCATCATGAGGAATTCACCGTCATCGGATTCTCCATCGTCATTGAACACGACGAAGGCGCAACAAAATGTCCGGAATTCTGGAACGACTTCGCACAGCGTTATGCGCGCCTGTTTCAGACGATGAAGCCGGAGACGCCGGAAGAACAGGCGGTTTTCGAGAACAAGATCGGCGAGTATGCTGTCTGCCGCTGTCTGAAAAGCGAGGGACAGGACGGCGCATTCGAGTACATGATCTGCGGCGAATACAAGGGCGGCGCCGTCCCGGATGGCATGAAGCTCCTGACGCTTCCCGCGTCCGACTGGGCGGAATTCCGCTGCAAGGGCGCGCTGCCGAAATCGCTGCAGGACCTTTACACGGCCGCCTACGGGAGCTGGATGAAAGACCACCCGGAGTATCAGGGCCTCGGCATCGACATCGAGGCTTACTCCCCCGGCAATCCCGCCGCGCCGGACTACGAATGCGCCCTCATCATCCCCGTGAAAAAGGGCTGATTCATCCGCATCTTGCGCCTTGAAAAGATAAAAATGCCGCAGCGGATTGCTCCATTGCGGCATTAAATAAAAAGACAAAACTTTATTCAATAAAACTTTTCTGCTGTAGCCTGTTGTTTAATTGACCTGTCCTTCAGAGGGTACTGTTGCTTTATTTATAAAAGTAGCTATTATTTGGTTGCCTGGTATGCAATTGAATTCCCATCCTCTTAGGGCAAACATTTTTGACTGATTGAGCGGACAGTCTATGGGAGATTCTTCCGTTGAGGTTGCTGCAATGTTCTTAAACATTTTCATTTCCAAAAGATATAATGCAGACAGGAGATTGATTACGTTCTCAAGCTTGGCTTCTGTAAAATTCGCAAATCGATTGTGTTTTACCGCATTATATGCATCCCACCACGGAAATTGACTGGGGGTGTTCAAATTGGAAAAAGGAGAAAGCGTAATAACGGGATCAGTATCCAAAATGGTTATTGTTTCTCCGGCAATCTGAGGATAGTGCTGAGAAAGATACCTTGTATAAAACCCTATATTAATGTTTCTGTCACCCCGGTTTGCTTCCGGGACTTCGCAATATGTTTTAAGAAAATTGTCCAGTTCAGCGCCGATTGATATCATCAAAAGGCCAAACTCGTTTGAAGAGGTGTTATTGTTTTCTGCTCGGAACTCGACGTAATTTCTTGTTTCGAGGACTTTTTGTTCCAGCATCAGGTAATAATTCCAATGCTTCTGAATTAAATCGTCAGTAGTCATAGTCATATTGTGTCTCCTTGCGTTTCTTGAATCTGAGATTAACCGATATTATATATATTATACAGCAAATACGAAAAAAGCAAGCGTCAAACAGAAAAGAGGGAAAAATAAAAAGTGCATTTGACTAACAAATGTTAGTCATTTTGCCTCAAAAAAAGCTATCCCGGCAATGACGGGAAAGATGACGCTGCGGGAACGGGGACGGCTTCAGGATTCTTTTTTGATGCCGAGGCGGTTCATGCGGTAGTTCATCATGCGCGGGGAGAGCCCGAGCTTGCGGCCGGCGGCGGAGAGATTGCCGTCGTTCTTGCGGATGGCGTCCTGCAGGATCTCGCGTTCGTAGTTGGCGAGGAGGACTTCGAGCGTGGAGGAATCGTCGCCAAGGTTGAGGCCGCCGGGCGTGGCGGCGGAATTCCGCACAGCCTGGAGCGAGGGGGGGAGGTTGTGGCCGTGGACGCAGTCGTCTGTGGCGGTGAGCACGGCGCGCTCCATGCAGTTTTCGAGCTCGCGGACGTTTCCGGGCCAGCTGTAGTTCATGAGCAGGTGGATCGCGCCGGGGGAGAGCTTGCGGATCGACTTGTTGTACTTCACGTTCAGGTTTTCGATGAAATACTCGGCGAGCAGGATGATGTCGCTCTTGCGCTGTGCGAGCGGCGGCATCATGATGGGGAAGATGTTCAGGCGGTAGTACAGGTCCTCGCGGAAGAGCTTCTTCTCCATCAGCTCCTCGAGGTTGCGGCTGGTGGCGGCGAGGAAGCGCACGTTGGAATGCAGCTCCTCGTTGCTGCCGACGCGCGAGAAGGTGCGTTCCTGCAGGAAGCGCAGGAGCTTGACCTGGGTCTGCATGGTCAGGTCGCCGATCTCGTCGAGGAAGAGCGTGCCGCCGTCGGCGGCCTCTGCGCGACCGATGCGTCGGCTGACCGCGCCGGTGAACGCGCCTTTTTCGTGCCCGAAGAGCTCGCTTTCGACGAGGTTTTCCGGGAGGGCGGCGCAGTTCAGCGTGATGAACGGCTTGTCCTTGCGCGCGGAGAGCTCGACGATGGCGCGTGCGAGGAGTTCCTTTCCGGTGCCGCTGGCGCCGCGGATCAGGACGGTGGCGTCGGACGGCGCGACCTGGCGGAGCTGTTCGTAGACGAGCTGCATCTCGCGGCAGTTTCCGATCATCTTGCCGGGCGCCTTCTGAAGCATGCTGCGGAGCTTGCGGTTTTCCTCGAGGAGGGATTCGCGTTCGTCGTGGATCTCCACACAGGCGGCAGCGGCGTCGGCGGTGATGTTCGCGATGATCTCGAGGAACGCGACGTCGCTGTCGAGGTCGGTCTCGGGCAGGACGGGCCGGTCGATGGAGAGCGTGCCGATCACGTGTTCGTGGTGGATCAGCGGGACGCAGATGAAGGCGACCTGCTCGGTGTAATGGCGCGCGCCGGTACGGTTCAGGAACCGGCTGTCGTTGCGGAGGTCGGGGATCACGTGGCTCTGTCCGGTCTCGGCGACATGCCCTGTGATGCCCTCGCCGATGCGGTAGTGTCCGAGCTTCTTTTCGGTTTCGGCGAGTCCGCAGGAGACCTCGATCTTCAGGGTGTCGCCGTAGAGAAGGGCGAACGTGCCCCGGATCATGCCCATGTCGCTTTCGAGGATGGCGAGGACGCTTTCGAGGAGCGCCTGCACGTCGCGTTCACGGGTGATGACCGAGCTGACCTTCTGAATGACGAGGAGTTGCGGACTGTCGATGTTTTTCATAGTATAATAATATACATGTTTGGTCGGGTTTTATCAAGGGGAAAACACGGAAACCTTACATCTATTTATGCCAGATCGCGGATGATGTCGCGGACCGTCTTCTTCGCGTCCGCCATGGCGCGTACCACGAGCGAAGCTCCGGTGGTGCAGTCGCCGACGGCGTAGACGCGGCGTTCCGGGTCGGGGATGATGCCGTTGCGGGGCGTCATTTTGAGCTGGAGATCGGCGGCTGCTCCGGCGGATTCGGCTCCGGTGAAGCCCATCGCGAGCAGGATCAGGTCGGCTTCGATGACGCGCGTGGAGTTTTCGACGGGGACGGGCTTCAGCGGGCGGCCTTCGGGCGAGGTCTCCCACTTGACGGAATGGACCTCGACTCCGGTCAGGACGCCGTTTTCGCCGAGGAAACGGTCGCTCGCCACGTTCCACTCGCGTTCGCAGCCTTCCTTGTGGCTGGAGCTGGTGCGGAGCATCCACGGCCAGGCGGGCCACGGGGTGGATTCGGAACGCGTCTCGGGCGGCATGGGCATGATCTCGACCTGCTTCACGCTCGCCGCGCCCTGGCGGATCGCGGTACCGGCGCAGTCGCTGCCGGTGTCGCCGCCGCCGATGATGAGCACGCGCTTGCCCTTCGCGCTGACCGGGAGAGTGTGGAGTTCGCCGTCGTTCACGCGGTTCTGTCCCTGCAGGAATTCGAGCGCGAAGTGGACGCCGTCGAGGTCGCGGCCGGGGATGTTCAGGTCGCGGGCGCACGCGGTCCCGATCGCGAGCACGACCGCGTCGTAGTTCCGCAGGAGATACTGCCCGGCGACGTCGAGGCCGATGCGGCAGTCGGTCAGGAATTCGATCCCGGCCTGGCGCATGAGGGCGATGCGGCGGTCGATGACGCGTTTGTCGAGCTTGAAATCGGGGATGCCGTAGCGGAGCAGTCCGCCGGGCTTGTGGTTCGCCTCGAAGACCGTCACGTTGAATCCGGCGCGGTTCAGCGCCTCGGCAGCGAACAGTCCGGACGGGCCGCTGCCGACGACGGCGACGCTTTTGCCGTTGCGGACCGCGGGGACGACCGGCTTCACCCAGCCGTTTTCAAACGCGGTCTCGACGATGACTTTTTCGCACTGGCGCACCATCACGGGGTCGTCGTTGACGCCGTTGCAGCACGCGCCCTCGCACAGGGCGGGGCAGATGCGGCAGGTGAACTCGGGGAAGAAACTGGTCTCGGAGAGGATGCGCCACGCGGTGAGCCAGTCGCCGGACGCGGCGGCGCTGTTGAAGTCGGGGATGACGTTTCCGAGCGGACAGCCCGCGCCGTGGCAGAAGGGGACGCCGCAGTTGTGGCAGCGGAGCATCTGCTCGCGGATCTGTTCGGGGGCGAGGCGGACTTCGACTTCGTTGAAATCGCGGACGCGTTCGTCCGCGGGACGGTAGATATCGTGAATGCGTTCGATCATGGTCAGTTGGCTCCTTTCTCAGCGGGCGGCGCGTGCGAGCGCGTTGCGGTATTCGACGGGGAAGATTCGGACGAATTTCGGGCGGTACTGCTCCCAGTCGGAGAGCATGCGCGCGGCCTTTTTGCTGCCGGTCTCGTGGAAGTACTCCTCCAACAGGGACTTGAGCTCGTGCTCGGCTTCGGTGCCGGACTCGATGCTTTCGAGGTCGATGCCATCCGTGCTGCAGCTGAGGTCGAAATGCCCCTTTTCGTCGTAGATGTAGGCGAGCCCGCCGGTCATGCCGGCGGCGAAGTTTACGCCCACGTGTCCGAGCACGACCACGCGGCCGCCGGTCATGTATTCGCAGCCGTGGTCGCCCACGCCCTCGGCGACGAGCGTCATGCCGCTGTTGCGGATGGCGAAGCGTTCGCCCGCGATGCCGTAGAGGAAGATCTTGCCGGAGGTGCCGCCGTACCCGATCACGTTTCCGGCGATCACGTTGTTTTCGGCGGAGTATCCGGCGCTTTCGGGCGGACGGATCACGATCTTGCCGCCGGAAAGGCCCTTGCCGACGAAGTCATTCGCCTCGCCATCCAGGCGGAGCGTCACGCCCTTCGGCAGGAACGCGCCGAAACTCTGTCCGGCGGTGCCGGTGAGGTTGACCTGGATCGTATCCTCGGCGAGCGTGTTTTCACCGAACTTCTCTGCCACGATCCCGGCGAGCTCGGCGCCCGCGGTGCGGTCGGAGTTCGTGATGACGGCGGAGACGCTTTCCTTTTTGCCGTCCAGCTTCAGCTTCGGCAGGATCGCGCGGCGGTCGAAGTTTTCAAGTTTGTACGGCGCTTCGGACGCGTCGAAATGCACTGCATTTCCCTGAACCTGTTCAAAGATCCTGCTGAAATCGAGGCGGATGGTCTTGTAGAAGTCGACCGCGTGGTTCGTTTCGAGCAGGTCGGAGCGTCCGCATGCCTCCTCCAGCGAATGCAGTCCGAGCGAGGCGAGGTGTTCGCGGACCTCCTGCGCGATGAACCGCAGGAAGTTGATGATGTATTCGGGCTTGCCCGCGAAACGCTTGCGGAGCTCGGGATCCTGCGTGGCGACGCCCATCGGACATGTGTTGCTGTGGCACTGGCGCATCATCACGCAGCCGAGGCAGACGAGGATGGTGGTCGCGAATCCGAATTCCTCCGCGCCGAGCAGCGCGGCGATGACGACGTCGCGTCCGGTCTTCAGCTGGCCGTCCACCTGGAGCTTGATCTTGCCGCGCAGGCCGTTCAGCACGAGCGTCTGTTGCGCTTCCGCCACGCCGAGTTCCCACGGGAGTCCGGCGTGCTTGATGCTGGTGAGCGGGGACGCGCCCGTGCCGCCGTCGTGGCCGGAGACCAGCACCACGTCGGCATGAGCCTTGGCGACGCCCGCGGCGACCGTGCCGACGCCGAGCTCGGAGACGAGCTTCACGGAGATGCGCGCCTTCGGATTGGCGTTGCGGAGATCGTAGATGAGCTGGGCGAGGTCCTCGATGGAGTAGATGTCGTGGTGCGGCGGCGGGGAGATGAGCGTGACGCCGGGCATGGCGTGGCGGATCTTCGCGACGAATTCGTTGACCTTGTGGCCGGGCAGCTGGCCGCCCTCGCCGGGCTTCGCGCCCTGTGCCATCTTGATCTGGATGTCGCGGGCGTTCCGCAGATAGCTGATCGTGACGCCGAAGCGTCCGCTGGCGACCTGCTTGATGGCGGAGTTGAACTCGGTGCCGAATCGTTCGGCGTTCTCGCCGCCCTCGCCGCTGTTGCTCATGGCGCCGACCGCGTTCATCGCCTTGGCGATGCACTCGTGCGCCTCCGGGCTGAGGGAGCCGAGGCTCATCGCGCCGGAGACGAAGCGTTTCAGGATGCTTTCGACGCTTTCGACCTCGTTGACGGAGATCGCGTGCGTCTTCTTGAACTGGAAGAGGCCACGCAGGGTGCACAGGCGGTGCGCCTGGTCGTCGATCATGCGGCTGTATTCCTTGAATTTGCTGTAGTCGCCCTTCTGCACCGCCTGACGGAACGTGCCCAGCGACTCGGGCGTCCAGAGATGCGCCTCGCCGTCCTTGCGGTAACGGTACTGGCCGCCGCCTGGGAGCAGCGGGGATTCGACGCATTCCGCGGCGGACGCGCGCAGGACGGCTTCGTGGGCGATCTCGGCGAGTCCGATGCCGCCGACGCGGCTGGCGGTGCCGGGGAGGAATTCGCGGAGGAAGTCGGGGTTCAGGCCGACCGCCTCGAACGCCTGCGCGGACCGGTAGCTGCGGAGCGTGGAGATGCCGAGCTTGGACATGATCTTCAGCAGGCCCTTGTCGACCGCGTTGATGTAGTTGCTCGCGGCGGTCACGGGGTCAAGCCCGAGCGCGCCGGAATTCGCCAGCGCGGACACCGTGGCAAGCGCCAGATACGGATTGATCGCCGTCGCGCCGTAGCCCAGCAGCAGCGCGAAGTGCATCACCTCGCGCACCTCGCCGGACTGCACGATCAGGCCGGTTTCCGGACGGAGCCCGGCTTCGACCAGCGCGCGGTTCGCGGCGGAGCACGACAGCAGGCTCGGGATCGCCGCCTGTCCCTCCGGCAGGTCGCGGTCGGACAGGATCAGGATGTGTTCGCCCGCCTTCGCGGCGGCGACCGCCTGTTCCTCAATGGATTTGAGCGCGTCGCGCAGCGCGGCCTCTCCGCCTTTCGCCGGGAATCCGCAGCTCAGTGTGTGCGAACGGTATCCCTGCACGCCGAAGTCCTGAAGGTGGCGGAGTTCGTCATCTGTAAGGACGGGGCGGCGGAGCTTGATGAGGCGGGCGTGTTCGGGCGTCTCCTCCAGGATGTTGCCCTTGTTGCCGATGTAGGTCATCAGGCTCATCACGAGTTCCTCGCGGATCGGATCGATCGGTGGGTTCGTGACCTGCGCGAAAAGCTGTTTGAAATACTGGAAAAGCAGCTGGGGGCGTTCGGAGAGCACGGCGAGCGCGGCGTCGTTGCCCATGGACCCGACCGGCTCCTTGCCCTGCATCGCCATCGGCTTCAGGATCACG
>JAFSZN010000145.1 GCA_017455665.1 Lentisphaeria bacterium | reverse complement strand
GCAAGCAGCTCCGGAGGAGCCGCCGGGGCATCGGCGGACGGTTCCGGGATGCCCCAGTGGGACACCGGAAAGTCCAGGGAACGCACCGTTACGATGGAATATGCGCCGGACTGCTCGAAACGCGGCAGGCAGAGCGTGATGCCCGCCTGAAGCGCGTACTGCATGACCGGTGCGAGATCAGGTTCCGTGCCGTCGCTGACATACGCGACGAGCCCGGACGGCTTTTCCGTCCGGACGATGTTCAGGAGAAAGACGTTGATCGCCCCGTCCGCCGCCGAGCGTGTCTCGGGCGGCATGGAGCGGCGCAGCGCGATCTTCTCGCGCCGGACGGCTTTTTTCAGGTCATGCAACGTTGCGGCATCCGCGGCCGCCCCAGAGGACGCGCCGCAGGCATGCCCTGCATGACCGACTGTCTGTTCGTCGTACATGAACCACTGCGTTTTTTGCAAGCGGCGAAAACGTATGGCATCCGCGCCCGGGATGAGGCGGGAACATGTGGAAAAGGAACCCGGACCGGACGGTGAACGCCCGGCTTCCCGGTATCAAATGCGGCAGCGGCGGCATCGGATCGCCGATGATGCGTTCCGGCATGCCGTCAACCTCAATTTGTCCGAACTCCAAATCATATTCTCATTCAATCCGCAGAGCGGCGGTTGTTTCGGGCAGCGCTTTTTCAGGAGCGCAGCCTCGTTTTCGCAGCAAATTCCAAAGTTGATATGTGAACGTTCCTGCCGAATGGCAAAAACCCTTACCGTAAACATAACCCCGATTTTAAAAAAAGAAAGCCGAAAAACGAAAAAAATCAAAAAAAAGATGCGCTTTCCGGCAGTTTTCCCGAAATGGCGTGAAAAAAACACGAAGGATATCTCTATTTCGCCGGGGAGAAACGAGGATGTTCGAATCGATCCGAAACCAAAGATTCGAAAGCGACCGTGCGATGTCAATCGATCCTAACCGAAAACTAACAAAGCCTTAACCGTAGTCTTATAAAGCCCGGCTATATTATCAGCATAGATCGACAAACAGGAAAGGAGGATCTATGCTTTTCGTAAACGCGCTGGGCGGACTGGCGCTGTTTCTGTTCGGCATGAACCTGATGAGCCGGGGCCTGCAGAAGGCAGCCGGAGAAAAGATGCGGACGGTACTGCGCTTTTTCTCGTCGAACCGGCTTGCCGGGATTCTGTCCGGAACGGTCGTGACGTCGGTCATTCAATCGTCCAGCGTCACCACCGTCATGGTGATCGGGTTCATCAATGCCGGGCTTCTGACGCTCCGGCAGTCCGTTGGGATCATTTTCGGCGCCAACATCGGGACGACCATTACGGCACAGCTCGTGGCGTTCAGGATCGGCGTCATCATCATGCCGTCCATCATCCTGGGGCTTGGGCTGACTTTCTTCAGGAAAGAAAAAGCCGTGCAGCTGGGGGAAACGCTTCTCGGCCTGGGACTGCTGTTCTTCGGCATGGAGATCATGGGCGGCGAGCTGAAACAGCTGGCGGATCATCCCGCATTCGTCTCTGCGTTTCAGCTGTTCGACTGCACTCCGGGGCCCAACGGGATCATCCCGCCGGGGGCTCTGTTCGGCGCGATTGGGATCGGGCTGGTCGCCACCATGATCGTCCAAAGCAGTTCCGCCTGCATCGGCATCGTGATCGCGCTCAGCGCGGGCGGCATCATAGACCTGTACACCGCGGTCGGGATCCTGCTCGGGACCAACATCGGCACCACGGTCACGGCACAGCTGGCGGCGCTGACCGCGAACCGCGTGGCGCGTCAGGCGGCGCTGGTCCATACCCTGTTCAATGTCATCGGCGTGCTGATCGCGGTTGTTTCCTTCCTCATCCCGTGGGGCGGCGAACCGGCGTTCTTTCATCTGATCCGGGCAGTTTCGGGCGGCGGGGCATCCCTGCAGCGTCAGATCGCGAACGCGCACACCCTCTTCAATGCTGGCACGACGCTTCTGCTGATCCCGTTCATGTCGGTCCTGCCGAAAATATGCGAAGCGATCATCCCGGTCAAAGCCTTCGGCGTCCGCTACGTCAGGCTGGAGCCGCATCTCCTGAACACGCCCGCGATCGCGTTGTCTCAGACCGCGGCCGAGCTGAGAAAGATGCTGAAACGGGCATGGAAGATGACGGACATCGCCCTGAACATCTATGACCGCAACGACGAACGCAATCAGGAACGGGTCAAAACTCTGCCTCAGCGAGAAGACGAGATCGACGCCCGCCAGCACGACATCGCGGATTATCTCACCTCGCTCATGCTGAAGCCGCTGTCGCCGCGTGAAAGCAGACAGATCCCGGTCCTGCTCCACTGCTCCAACGACGCCGAGAAGATCGGAGATTACGCCATGGAGCTCTGCGATTTGATGAAACGGATCAAGGCGGACAAGGTCCGGTTCAGTGAGGACGCCGAACTGGAACTGGAGCGTATTCACGGGCAGCTGGAAACCCTCACGGAAAACGCGGTCGATCTCCTGAAGGAAAACCATACAAGGGACCCGGAAACGGCACGTGCCGCCCACGCCGAAATGCGGAAGATGCTGGATGAGGCCGAGCTTACGCACATGAACCGTCTGTACGAGGGGAAATGCGTCGTCAGAAACGGCGTGTTGTTCATGGAGCTGCTGGAAAAGATCCGCAAGACCGAACGGCACATTTTCAACATCACGGAACGCGCCGGAGATTTCTACGGGAAACTGCCCGACGTCGGTTGAAATAGGGCGGCCGGCGTGATATAGTAAAGCGAAAGGACGGGGAATCATGGGCAGCAAAACGATTCTGATCATAGACGACGAGGAGCCGATCCGGGAACTGCTGAAACTGACCTTGCAGTCCGCCGGATTCGACTCCATTCTGGAGGCATCCGACGGGGAGGACGGCCTCGCCCTCGCCGCGCGGTTTCTGCCGGACCTGATCCTGCTGGACCTCATGCTGCCCGGCATGGACGGCCTGAGCGTATGCCGCCGTCTGAAGGCTTCGCCCGACACACGGATGATCCCGATCATCATGCTGACTGCCAAAAGCGATGAGTCGGATATCGTGGTCGGGCTGGAGATGGGGGCGAACGACTACATCACAAAGCCGTTCAGCCGGAAAGTCCTGACCGCCCGGATCCGCGCGCAGTTCCGCATCGCGGAACAGCAGGACCAGTCGTCCGTGCTTCAGGTCTCCGGGCTGAGCATCAACAAGGACCAGCGCCGGGTGTCCGTTTCCGGAGAATCCGTTTCCCTGACGTTCAGTGAATTCGAGATCCTGGTCCTGCTTGCGTCGCATCCCGGACGCGTCTTCACGCGGGGACAGATCATCCGGCGGATCAAAGGCGAGGACTATCCGGTCACGGATCGCGCGGTGGATGTCCAGATCGTGAATCTGCGCCGGAAACTCGGCGAATGGGGCACCGCGTACATTGAGACGATCCGCGGGATCGGATACCGTCTCGCGCAGGAGAGCACTGCCCGATGAAACGCGCGGTTTCCCCCGGTTCCGACGGCCTCAAAGAGTATCTGCTGGTCCATCTGCCGATGATCCTGATGCTCGTCATGGATCTTCTGCTTGTCGCCGCATGGTGGGGAGAACATCACTTCGTGCAGGCTGTCGACGGGGAGATGATGAAAAGTCTGGCGCAGAAAGCCGACTTGACGTCCTCGGTCATCCGGGACAGGCTTTTGTCGGGAGATACCGGATCCGCCATACGGTATTGCCGTGACTTCGACAATCGCGTCTTCCGTATCACGCTGATCTCGCCGGACGGCGTCGTGCTGGCGGACACGAACCCGAGCCATCTCGCGTTCGACAACCATTCCGGCCGCAGCGAGTTCAAAGCGGCGCAGAGCGGCACGACCGGGTTTGCCCGGCGATACAGCGAGACGCTGAAGGAGAGAATGATCTATTACGCCGTCCCGGTGCAAACGCCGCACGGGCTGTATGTGGTCCGTTTCGCCCAGGAGGATTTCCCGTATATGGCAATTTTCCCCTGGATCACCGGGGGCATTGTCCTGCTGTTTGCGGTCTCGACCGGACTGCTCGCCTGGCTGCAGATCTATCTGCTGAGACGGATCTATTGCCCGCTGGTGGAGGTCGGGCGCTGCGCCGGAGATATTTTCGAGGGGGAGATCGGGACGCGGATCCCGATTCCCGGGGACGGACCGGTGAGGCCGCTGGCGGAGATGCTCTCGAAGATGACGGAACAGCTGAAAAAACAGCTGTTCGAAATGAAAAAGCTGGAATCGTTCCGCAGCGAGTTTATCGCGAATGTCTCCCACGAACTCAAAACACCGATGACGTGTATTCTAGGCGCGGTCGAGACCATTCAGGAGGAACGCGATCTTCCCCCGGAACAGTACGAAAAACTGATGAAAATGCTGGGCGAGCAGTCCGGGCGGCTCAACGCGCTGATCCGGGACATCCTGAGTCTTGCCGCCCTCGAAAACGACCCGGAACGGCAGCGCCGGGAGTTCCTGCAAGTTGAATTGCAGGATATTTTGGAATCGTCCATGCAGGCTCTTCAGCGGGAAGCCGGACAGCACGGGATGACGATCCGCATTACGCACTCGGAGGCGGTCTCCGTGGCGGGCGACGCTCAGCTGCTGAAACAGGCGCTTTCCAATCTGATCCACAATGCGATCAAGTACAGCGGGAGCCCCGATATCGAATTGTCCCTGTCCCGCGAGGAAGGAAACGCTGTCATTTCCGTCACGGATCACGGATGCGGGATTCCCGAGGAGAACCAGCCTCGCATTTTCGAACGTTTCTACCGGGTTCACAGGGAACGCAGCCGCGCGCTTGGCGGGACCGGGCTCGGCCTGGCGATCGTGAAGCATATCGCCCAGCTCCACAACGGGAAAGCCGAACTGAATTCTGTTCCGGGACAGGGCTGCCGCTTCAGAATCGTGATCCCCATGTTTTGCGCATAAACTCGTTTTCAAAACGATCGAAAAAGTCGATCGAGAAAGTCATTATCCCGCGCAGATGCGCCAGCTTCGCTTCCCAGAACCATTCCCGCGCACACGCGCTAGTTTCAGTTAAAACAAACCTCTTTTAACTGAAACTAGACTTTTCTCCCGAATCCTTCAGGAAAACGGGACTCGTTCCCCCCCTAAAGCCAATCCCTCGCACACACCAGCTTCGCTTCCTGAAGAGAGAAGCCACCCAAAAGCCAATCCCTCACACACGCCAGCTTCGCTTCCCAGAACCATTCCCGCGCACACGCGCTAGTTTTAGTTAAAACAAACCTCTTTTAACTGAAACTAGACTTTTCTCCCGAATCCTTCAGGAAAACGGGACTCGTTCCCCCCCTAAAGCCAATCCCTCGCACACGCCAGCTTCGCTTCCTGAAGAGAGAAGGATCACACCAAAAAGTCAATCCCTCGCACACGCCAGTTTTGCTTCCTAGAACCAATCCCTCGCACACGCGCTAGTTTCAGTTAAAACAAACCTCTTTTAACTGAAACTAGACGGTTTTTCCGAATCCTTCGGGGAAACGGAATTCGTTGACCGACATCTATGTTTTACGCCACCTCCAGTCGAGAAGGCATCTTCAAGCAGAAAGGCGGCCGGATGCAGTCATCATTATGACTGGATGCGGAAGCCGTTCCGCGTTGGAATCGAGGGACAAAACTTGACTTTTCGGAGAAAAAGGGATATATTAATTGTTGTTTTATTTTTTAACGAAGGATGGATCAATATGGCATTGATCGCAATCATCGACTACGATATGGGCAATCTCCGCAACGTGGAGAGGGCTTTGCTTTATGCCGGCGCCGAAGTCCGCATTGTGCGCGCGCCGTCCGAAGCCGCGGACGCGGCGGGCGTGGTCCTGCCGGGCGTCGGGAATTTCCACGACGCGATGAAGAATCTCGACCGCGCCGGATTCGTCGGATTTCTGTGTGACTGGACCGCGGCGGACAAGCCGTTCCTCGGGATTTGCTTGGGGCTTCAGATGCTGTTCGAATCCAGCGAGGAAGCGCCGGGCGTGCCGGGTCTCGGCATCCTGAAGGGCTGTTGCCGCAAGTTCGAATCCGCGACGGAGAAAGTGCCGCACATGGGCTGGAACACGGTTTCGTTCCGCTCGCCGCACCCGTGTTTTGCTTCATTCAAGGAACCGAAGTGGTTCTATTTCGTTCATTCGTTCTATGTTGTGCCGGATGATGCGTCCGTGACCGCCGGACAAACGGATTATATCTGCGGTTTCACCTCGGCTGTGTCGCGCGGCAACCTGGCAGCGACGCAGTTCCATCCGGAGAAAAGCCAGGAGAACGGGCTGACGATTCTGCGCGGATTTTCGGCCCTGTGCAAAGGAGAAACTCAAACATGAAATTATTCCCTGCTATTGACCTGCTGCACGGCAACTGCGTCCGCCTGTTCCAGGGCGACTACGCGAAGGAAACGGTTTACGAGAGCACGCCCGCCGACCAGGCGGCCGTGTGGGAACAGGCCGGAGCGCCGCTGATCCACCTGGTCGACCTCGACGGTGCGAAATCCGGCGCTATGACCAATTCCGAGGCGATCCGCGCGATCTGTGCCCGCGTCTCAATCCCGTGCGAACTCGGCGGCGGCATCCGCACCGTCGACGACGCAAAGCGCGCGTTCGATCTGGGCGTGTCCCGCGTGATACTCGGGACTGCGGTCTGCGACGATCCGAAGAGCGCCGAGGACTTCATCAACGCGTTCGGACAGGAGAAGATCGTGGCGGGAATCGACGCCCGCGACGGCAAGGTCGCCACGCGCGGCTGGGTCGAGACTTCCACGGTCGAAGCGGCGGCGCTCGCCCGCTCGCTCTTCCTCTTCGGCATCGAACGCTTCATCTTCACCGACATCGCCACCGACGGCGCACTGAAGGGCCCGAACCTCCCGTTCATGCGGAACCTCTGCGAACAGCTCCCCGATTGCAAAATCATCGCGTCCGGTGGCGTGAGCTCGCCTGCGGACGTGCGCAATCTGGTCTCGCTCGGCTGCGCCAACCTCGAAGGCGCGATCGTCGGCAAGGCACTTTACGACGGCCGCACCACCTATGCCGAACTTCTGGCCGCCGCCGGGAAAGCGAACTGACATGGAGACCGTGCAGGTCAGCCTCGGGGCGCGCTCCTACGATATTTCGGTGGCGCGGGACCTCTTCGCCTCCGGCGCGGCAGCCGGACTGTTTGCCCCGTTCGCGAAGGGCGTGAAAGTTCTGATCGTCTCCGATTCCAATGTCTTCCCTCTCTACGGCGAGCTCCTGTCCCGTACGCTTCTTGCAGCCGGGGCGTCCGGCGTGTCGGAATCCGTCTTCCCTGCCGGGGAGACCTCCAAGCACCTCGCGACCATCGGGGACATCTGCCGCGACGCCGCGCGCGCTGGGCTTGACCGCGGTTCGCTGGTCGTCGGGCTGGGCGGCGGCGTAGTGGGCGACATGGCGGCGTTTGCCGCGTCGATCTACATGCGCGGGATCCGCTGCGTGCAGGTCCCGACCTCGCTGCTTGCGATGATCGACTCCGGCGTCGGCGGCAAGACCGGCGTGGACCTGCCCGAAGGAAAGAACCTCGTCGGCACGTTCTACCAGCCGAAAGCCGTGCTGATGGACACGATGTTCCTGAAGTCGCTTCCGCCCCGCGAGATGTCGAACGGTTTCGCCGAGCTCATCAAGCACGCCGTCCTCTTCGACCGCGCGCTCTTCGACGAGCTGGAGGCCGCCGGAGATTCCCTTTTCCGCGACCACGCCCGCCTCGCGTCCCTCGTGGCGCGTTCCTGCGCGCTGAAGGCCGCCGTGGTGTCCCGCGACGAACAGGAACGCGGCGAGCGCATGCTGCTCAACCTGGGGCACACGTTCGGGCACGCGATCGAGAAAGTGCAGGATTACCGCGGGCTGGAACACGGCGAAGCGGTCGCGGTCGGCACTGCCGCCGCCGCCCGGCTTTCGGTCCGGCTCGGCAAGCTCGACGCGGATTCCGCCGAAAAGATCGCTGCGCTGCTCCGCCAGTACCGCCTGCCCGTCACGGTTTCCGGCTGCGAGCCTGCCGCGCTGCTGGCGGCGATGGCGTCGGACAAGAAGGCGGTTTCCGGCGTGCCGCGCATCGTCCTGCCGCTCGAAATCGGCCGCGCCGAGGTCCGCACGGACGTCGCGCGCGATGCCATCGAAGCCGTCTGGGAGGAAGTCTGTGAACGATCATGACGGGTGCATCATTCTGAACATGCTGAACGGCATAGGCGGTTCCCGCGCCAATGCCCTCATCGAATTCTGCGGCTCCGTTTCGGCGATCTTCGAGTCGGACGCCGCCTCGCTTTCCCGGATCCGCGGCATCAGTTCCGGCCTTGCCGAACGCATCCTCCGCTGGCGCGATTTCGTCGAGCTCGACCGCGAGCTTGAGATCGCGCGGAACGGCGGCGTGACGATCCTCTGCCGCACCGACGACGAATATCCGGCGGCGCTGCGCGAACTCCGCGACGCCCCGCTCTGCATCTACATGCGCGGAAGCCTGCCCGCCGACCTCGGCACACGCTCCATCTCCATCGTCGGCACGCGCAACGCCTCGAACTACGGCGCACGCATGGCGCGGCATCTTTCGGAATCCGCCGCGTACGGCGGCTGGACCACGGTCAGCGGCCTCGCGATCGGCATCGACACGATCGTGCACCAGGCGACGGTCGACGCGGGCGGCAAAACCGTAGCCGTGCTCGGCGGCGGCCTCGCCAAGCTGCATCCCGTCGAAAACCTCGACCTCGCACGCGCCATCATCCGCACCGGCGGCGCGGTCATCTCCGAATTCCCCATGACCACCGCGCCCACGCGGCACACGTTCCCGATGCGAAACCGCATCATCGCCGGGCTGTCCTGCGGCACGCTGGTGGTCGAAGCGGGCGTTAACAGCGGCTCGCTGATCACCGCGGCGCAGGCGCTGGAACAGGGCCGCCACGTGTTCGCCGTGCCGGGCGAGGCGGACAATCCGTCCGCCGCGGGCTGCAACACGCTCATCAAGCAGGGCGCGAAGCTCGTCATGAACTTCGACGACATCCTCGACGAATTCGATTTCCTGCCCGGATTCCATCCCGCCGCGCTCCGCGAGATGCCAGCAAGCCCGTTCGGCGCGGACGATGCGGACGGCGCGCAGGACGAACCGGACGCGCTCGACGACTCCATGTTCTCCGAGGAGGAGACGGCGATCCTGAACGTGCTGGCGAAGGGTCCGGCGAACGTCGACACGATCTCCGAGGCCGCGAATATCCCGCCGTCCACGGTCATCTCCACCATGATCGGACTGGAGATCCTGCACCGCGTCCGCAAGAACCCGGACGGCACCTACTCGAAGAAGCGCTGAGGCCGCGCCATGCCGTTCCGCCTCGAATCCCTGCTCATCCCGTGTCTTTCCGCGGTCGCGCCGTTCCGCTGTCCCGTCTGTGGAAAGCCGCCGTTCGACGGCACGCCGGGGATGTTCTGCGCGGAGTGCCTGGAGTCGCTGCCCTTCATCGCGCCTCCGTACTGTCCGGGCTGCGGCGGCCCGATGGACGGCATCCTGGACGTCTGCCCGAAATGCCTTCACCAGCCGCCCCGTCCGTGGAGCCGGGCGTTTTCGCTCTTCCACATGGAGGGAAACGCCCGCCTCGCGATCATGATGCTGAAATACCGCAACCGACCGGAGTTCGCGCGTTCGCTCGGACGCCTGCTCGGGACCAAGCTGAAACGCGAGCTGCCGTGCCCCGTCGACATGATCGTGCCCGTCCCGCTCCACTGGACGCGCTTCGTGCAGCGCGGATTCAATCAGGCGGACCTGATCTGCCAGGGCATCTCGGCAGAACTCGGCGTCCCGGTGGTCCGGGCGCTCCGCCGTGTCCGGCGCACCCGTCAGCAGGCGCGGCTGACGCGCAAGGAAAGAATTTTGAATTTAACGGGCGCTTTTTCGCCGACGGATTCGACAAAATGCGAAAAACGTGCTATATTAATTGTAGACGATGTT
>JAFSZN010000144.1 GCA_017455665.1 Lentisphaeria bacterium | reverse complement strand
TCTCGATCCTAACCTCAAGGTTGGCGACGTCGTGAAGGGCAAGGTCGTTGTCATCGCCGACTACGGTGCGTTCGTTGAGATCGCTCCTGGCGTCGAAGGCCTCATCCACGTCTCCGAAATGTCCTGGACCAAGCGCATCACGAAGGCGAGCGACGTCGTCAGCGCCGGCGAGGAAGTCGAAGCTGTCATTCTTGAGGTCAACAAGGCCGACAAGAAGATCTCCCTCGGCCTCCGCCAGAAGACCCGCAATCCGTGGGAAGTCCTCGCCGAGAAGTATCCTCCGGGAAGCCACATCAAGGGCAAAGTCCGCAACATGACGACCTACGGCGCGTTCGTCGAGATCGAAAACGACATCGACGGCATGATCCACGTCTCCGACATGTCCTGGACCCGCAAGATCAATCATCCGAACGAAGTCCTGAAGGTCGGCGAAGAAGTCGAAGCCGTCATCCTCGACATCGATCCGACCCAGCAGCGCATCTCCCTCGGCCTGAAGCAGACCGAGATCGATCCGTGGGCGAACATCGAGCAGATCTACAAGATCGGCGACGTCGTGAAGGGCAAAGTCACGAAGGTCACCGCGTTCGGCGCCTTCATCGAGCTCTCCAACAAGATCGACGGTCTCGTTCACATCTCCCAGATCTCCCGCGACCACGTCGAAAAGGTCAAAGACAAACTCAATCTCGGCGACGAAATCGAAGCAGTCGTGATCAAGATCGACAAGGACGAACGCCGCATCGGCCTCAGCATCAAGGCGCTCGAGGAAGGTTTCAACGAAGAGTCCATCAAGGCGGCCGGCGAGGAAGTCTCCGCCGCGCTCAAGCCGGGCGAAGCTCTCGGCGACATGGGCACCATCTTCGGCAACTCCCTCGACAACCTCGACCTGAAGCAGGACTGAGCGCAGTCTGAGATTTGTTAGAAGTCTCATCCGCCCCGTGGAAATTCCGGTTTCCGCGGGGCTTTTTGTGTGCTTGCGCACGCGCAATGCGCGGTCGCGTATTCAGGCGTTTTTTCAGAATTTCCCATTAAATGATTTGACTTTCTTCCGTTCGCGGGATATATTGTCGTATTCATCCCATCGGTCGTTTCACCTGAAAACGTATCATTGACATGACCGATGATGTCAAGATAAACATGCCGGGCGGACCGCCGGACGCAGACAACACAGGACCACATTATGGTTGATTTTTCAAAACTGATCGAAGATGAAATGACGCCGGAATATGCAAAAAGGATCATTCAGGACCTTTCGCCTTATCCCTATCTTGCCGACATCCTCGTGATCGCCGGTTCGTTCGCGGTCGGCGCGCTCTTTTCCCTTGTCCTGTTTCTCCTGCTGCGGCCCCTCCTGAACCGTTTTTACCGCAAGCACTGCACGATGAACGCGGAGCTTCAGGCATGCATCAGCCGGATGATCATGTCCTTCGTGGGGTGTCTGCCGCTGGTCCTCATCAGCTACTCCGTGTGGTGCGACGGGATACACGAGTGGATCGCGGTCCTGATCATCAAGCCCCTGTGGGGGATCGGGATCGCGCTCCTGGCCCTGACGCTGTCATACGCCATCAAGAGTTTCGGCCTGTGGTACAAGCAGCAGCGCAATGCGGAACAGCGCCCCATCGACGGTCTCATCGAGCTTGCCATCTGCTTCGTATGGGTGGCGGCGATCATTGTCTTCATTGCGATGCTGATCGAAAAAAGCCCGGTCTATCTGCTTTCCGGGCTGGGCGCGATCGCGGCGGTCCTGCTGCTTCTGCTTCAGCATACGATCCACTCCTTCGTCGCCAGCGTGGAGATCAACACCGACCATCTGGTCGAGATCGGCGACTGGATCGTCATGGAATCCGAGACGTTCGGCGGGATCCTTGACCGGCAGGAGATCGACGGCATTGTCACGGAGATTTCGCTGCATACCGTGAAAGTCCGCAACTGGGACCGGACACTGGTCTGTCTGCCGATTTGCGATCTGGTCAACAAGCCTTTCATCAATTATACCGCCATGGAAAAAGGCGGCGGCCGCCGCATCAAAAAAGCATTCCTGATCGATCAGCGCACCGTCCGCTTCCTGAACGATGACGAGGTCGAGACACTCAAGGGGTTCGATCTTCTGAAGGATTATCTCGAGGACAGGCAAAACAAGATCGACGAATACAATTCCACCCGTTCGGGATTCAATACCCGCCATCTGACCAATCTCGGCGTCTTCCGCGTCTATGCGCAGCGGTATCTGGAACAGAATCCGGACATCCGCGCCGACCTGACGCTGTTCGTCCGCGCAATGGAGCCCACCGACTCCGGCGTGCCGCTCGAGATCTATTGTTTCTCCAAGGAAGTGCAATGGATCCCCTACGAAAGAGTTCAGTCCAAGATCATGGAACATCTCCTGGCGGTCCTGCCTAGTTTCAGCCTGCGCGTTTTCCAGAGAAGCAGCGACATCTACCAGCAAGGCCGCCATCAGATCGACGTCGTGGGCGGGGCATTTCCCCTCGAACACGGCAAGTCTCCCGCCGCCCCGGGTCCGAAGCAGGACTGAGCGTAAACGGCAAGGGATTTTTTTGCACTTTCCCGTGTCGGGAAAACACCAGGAGAACCGGAGGAACGGAATGAACAGGCAGGACCAGGAACGGATCAACGAATCGTTTGCGAGGGGCGTCGAAAGCTTTACGGAAGACGACCTGAAAAAAGTCAGGAAAGACGGCGCCGCCGCGGAAGAGAAGTCGACAAGGCTCGAAGCTCAGTTCGAATCCTTCAAGCTGACCTGGGAGCTTCTTCAGGACTACTGGGGCGGAAACTACAAAAACGTCCCGTGGAAACTCCTTGCATCCATCGGCTTTGCCGTGACCTATCTGGTCTCTCCGCTTGACATCATCCCCGACTTCCTTCCCCTGCTCGGATTCACGGACGACGCCGCGGTCTTCGCGCTGGTCGTGTCCTCGTTCCAGTCCGAACTCGACGCCTACAGGGAATGGAAACGCAGGCAGCCGGACGAACCGAAGTCATCGAAGTGACCTGACTATGCCGACTACCAAAGAACGCTCCCGTTCTGCTGAATCATCCTCAAATTCCCATAGCGGAAACTGCCATTCGAAAAGAAAGCTTCCGTTTCCGGCGCGGCTGGCGTGTTTCTGGCCGCTGGCGGTCGTGCCGGGACTGTGCGTTTTTCTGTGGCTGAAACAGCCTGTTCCCGGCATCGTGCTTGCCTTTGTGCTGAACAGCCCGCTCACGGTGCTGTTTTACCGCGAGGACAAGCGGCTGGCGGAACGGCAGAACTGGCGGATCCCGGAGTTCTATCTGCATTTCTGGGAGCTGGCGTGCGGCTGGCCCGGGGCGTTGTACGCGCAGAGGAGATTCCGGCACAAGTGGAAAAAACTCTCGTACATGATCGTGTTCTGGTTGTACGTGATCCTGAATATCTGCGCTGTCGCATGGGTTGTTTCTCCCGAAGCGGTGCGGTCACGGGCGGAAGAGTTTTTCCGCGGGATACCGGGGATGATCTGACCGGGGTGCCGCAGGGCGTTTTCTGTTCGATTTTTTCTATGCTGGCTCGGATTTATCTAAAGGAAATACAAGAAGAAAAGCCGATATTTTCAAGACTTTCTCTTGATTTTTCCATGAGAGAGGCTATAGTATAATAGAGTTATATACTTTTTTTGTAAAGTATATTGCCTGACATTCCGTTCGACAAGTCCACCGGGTTTCCGATGGATCAACGATAACCCCCGATTGCGTGGCATTTCGCCGATTCGCGGCACATTTCTTCAGAAGGAGAGCCTGATTTTGTTTGTTCCGGTCTATGAGCCGTATCTCAAAGGAAACGAGAAACGGTATGTCAACGATTGCCTTGACACGAATTGGATTTCCTCAAGAGGAAAATATGTCAACCTTTTCGAGCAGCGGTTCGCCGAGTACACCGGCGCCGCGCATGCCGTCGCCGTATCAAACGGAACCGTGGCGATCCATCTGGCGCTTGCCGCACTCGGGATCGGTCCCGGCGACGAAGTCCTGGTCCCGACACTGACCTATATCGCGAGCGTGAACCCGATCGCATATCTCGGCGCCACGCCTGTGTTCGTCGACTCCACGGTCGACAACTGGCAGCTGGACCTGGACGACCTGGAAAAGAAGATCACGGACAGGACAAAAGCCGTCGTTGCCGTGCATCTCTACGGCAATGTCTGCGACATGGACCGCCTGACGGCGATCTGCCGGAAGCATCATCTCCTGCTGGTTGAGGACTGTGCGGAAGCGCTCGGTTCCACTTGGAACGGACGGCATGTCGGCACGTTCGGCGACATCGGGTGCTTCAGCTTCTTCGGCAACAAGACCGTGACGACCGGCGAAGGCGGCATGGTCGTCGCCGGCGACGACGAGCTTGCCAAACGGCTTGCCTGCCTGAAAGGGCAGGGCGTTTCTCCCGTGCGCTATTACTGGCATGACGTCATCGGGTTTAATTTCCGCATGACGAACATCCAGGCGGCGATCGGGCTGGCGCAGCTGGAACAGGTCGACGAGATCATGGCGCGCAAGCGCCGGATCGCCGAGCGTTACAAGGAAGAATTTGAAAAGCGCGGCCTGCCGCTCAAAGTCCTTTGGGAAAACGAACATTCCCACAACAGCATGTGGCTTCCGACGATCCGCCTCGACGACCGTGCCCGGCGCGATTCGCTTATGGCTGATCTCAAGGAGAAACATGACGTCGAGACCCGTCCTGCATTCTATCCGGTCCACACGATGCCGATGTACGTCAAATACGCCGAAGGAATGGCGTTCCCCGGCGCGGAATCTCTGTCCTATGCGGGCATGAACCTGCCCGGATTCCCCGGGATGACGGACGAACAGCAGGAATGGGTCATCGAGTCCCTCGCGCAGGAACTGAAATGACGGGCAGGCGGACGGGGATCTGAGCGCAATATGTTTCAGCGAATGTCTCAGTATTTGTTCCGGATCTACTCCAGCCGGTATTTCTGGTGGAATCTCGCCCTTGCCGATCTCAGGTTCAAATACCGCAGGTCCTATTTCGGCGTTCTGTGGAGCATCTTCCAGCCGCTCGCCATGACGCTGCTCCTGAGTTTCGTCATGGGGCGGATGTTCAAGATGGAGATGCACTATTTTGCGCCGTACATCTTTTCCGGCATGATCATGTGGGAACTGATGATGGCTTCCGTGATGGCGGGCTGCACGACGCTGGTCAATTCCGGCGCATACATCCACCTGTTCAACCACCCGATGGCGATCTATTCCCTGCGGAGCGTCCTCGCGCTTTTCGTCAATTTCCTTTATGCGATGATCGGTTTGATCATCTGGTGCGTCATCGCGATGCCGTGGAAGATCACGCCGTCGCCCGCCGGGATCGCCGCGCCGGGCGAATATGCCTGGATATCCTTCATCATCCTTCCGGTTTCCTGCTTTATCCTTTTCGCCTGGTGCTGGGCGGGAGCCACGATCTGCTCGTTCAGCGGCGTCCGCTTCCACGACCTGCCTCAGTTCCTGGTCCTCCTCATGCAGGCGCTCTGGTTCGTTTCCCCGGTCTATTTCCCGCTCGACCTTTTCCGGAACGGGAAAATGACCTTCCTGCTTGACTACAATCCGGTTTATCATATCCTCGAGCTTTTCCGCGCGCCCCTGATCGACGGCACTTTCCCCGCGCTGGCGCATTGGGAATGGAGCATCTGGACGATGGTGGCGTTGTGGCTTCTTGCCATGTTTTCCATCAGCAGCCTTGAACGGAAAACCATTTACTACGTGTGAGCGGCATGGAAGAGATCGGCATCAAACTCAAGGACGTGGACCTGTACTATTCCTCCGTGGCGTTCAAGGAACGCTCCCTCAAGGCGTCGGTCCTTTCGTTCTGGAAGAAGAATAAGAATGAACTCAAGGACATTCACGCGCTGAAAAAGATCAGCCTGGAGATCAAGCGGGGCGAGCGCGTGGCGTTGCTTGGGCGCAACGGCGCCGGGAAAAGCACGTTCCTGAAAATGCTCGCGGACCTGTACCCGATCCGCAGCGGCATCCGCGAGGTCCACGGCAACGTGAGGCCGCTCCTTGAGCTGTCGCTCGGATTCGAGTCGGAGGCGACCGGGCGCGAAAACATCCTGTACCGCGGCCTGATGCTCGGTCAGTCGCCGAAGCAGGTCCGGGAAAAGACGGACGAGATCATCGAGTTCGCCGAACTGGGCGACTTCATCGACTATCCGATCAAGACCTATTCCGCCGGCATGATGGTGCGCCTGGCGTTCGCGATCACGTCCAGCCTGGAGGGAGATATCCTGCTGCTGGACGAAGTCTTCGGCGCCGGAGATTATGCGTTCATGCAGAAGGCGCAGAAGCGGATCACCGGACTGATCGACCAGGCGAAGATCGTGGTGTACGCGACGCACGACTGGGGCTCGGCAAAGACATTCTGCCAGCGCGGTCTGCTGTTCTCGCACGGCAGCATCGTCTTTGACGGCCCGATCGACGACACGGTGAATGAATATTTGAAACTGCTGGAAGCGGAGAAACAATAATGCGAAAGAAAAGAATCCTCTGGATCTGCAACCACGTCACCCTGATGGATGCCGAAGTCCCGCTTCTGCTGGAGCTCGGCTTCGAGGTGTTCGTCCCGAAGAAGTTCCCGAAAGGCAGCGAATTCGTGAGCTGCGTCTCCAAAGACATTTACGACCCGTCTCTGACCATCCCGCCGGAAGACCTGGCGCTGCTCAATACGGTGGATTTCTACGACGACCTGTTCAGCGACAAGGTCATCGACGCGATCAACCGCAACTTCGACATCGCGTTCGTCACCTTCTATGAAAAGCCGCTGAAGCTGCTTGTCCGCCACTTCCCCGGGAAGATCTTCATCCGGGCGTTCGGGCTTGCCGGCAAGGCGTCCTACTGGAACGTCGCGCGTGAGGACTGGGGGCTTCATTTCCTGGACCAGATGCAGTCGATCCGGGACCGTCTCTTCTTTGCCATGTCGTACCGGAACATGCTGAAGGTGGAAAAGAACCTGTTCCGCGAAAACGCGGTCTTTCTGCCGCTGGGACTCCCCGAGACGTTCGCGCAGCGCCTGAAAAACGGATATACCGGCACAAAACGGCAGATACTGTTTGTCTGTCCGAAGATCTGCGCGGTCGAGTATTACTACAATGTCTACAAATCCTTCAAGCGTCATTTCTGGGGATTCCCCTACGTCATCGCCGGCAATCCGTTCGGCAAGATCGCGGACAGGCATCTGCTCGGCTATCTGCCGCGTGCGGAGTTCGACAAGGTGTTCTGCGAATCCCGCGTGATGTTCTATCATTCGACCTCTCCCCGGCATCTGCACTACCACCCGCTTGAGGCGATCTATGCGAACCAGCCGCTCATCTTCATGTCCGCGGGCATGCTGGGGCAGCTGACGCCGAAAGTCAAGTATCCCGGCGCGGCGAATTCCATTCTTGAGGCAAAGATCAAGGTCGGACGCGTCCTGATGAACGACCGCAGTTTTATCCGCGACATTCAGGAATCCCAGCAGGAGCTCCTCCAGTTCTTTACCCCGGAATATGTCAAGTCGCACTGGGTGAAAAGTTTTCTGCCGCTCGTCGAAGACAGGACGGAAGATCCGCTGAATGAGCCGATAAACGTGTCCTTGCCCGCCGACGGCAGCAACAATCCTGTCAGGAAGGAAGAATCCGTGAAGAAAGCGCCTTCTCCTGTTCCTGCGGAGAAAAAAGAGCATGTCGGTCTGATCCTACCCGTCGGGTATCGAGGCGGAACGCTGCATGCATTCCTCGAAATCGCAAAAATGCTGAAGGCATGCGGTTATCGCGTGACGATCGGTCTGCCGGATGATTATCTGAAAAAAGACAGCGTGTTTTACTATCCGACTGTCATGGATGACGCGTTGCGCAAGCTTGAAAATGATACGGATATTCCGATCCGGTTCTATTCATGGGAGCAATTGTCTCCCATCCAGAATGAAGATCTTCGCATGCTGGCATGTCTGCGGAAGAAAAAAGAACCGGATAAACTGTTCAACGGCATGATGAATGACCATGTGAACTGTTTCTGTGAATGTGACCGCTGGCTGTTTGTGTCCGACCGCTTGTTCTCCGGTATTCCTATGCCTCTGCGTCCGTATTCCATCATCGTTTACGACTTCCTGCAGCGGTATATGCCGTTCCCGCTTCTTCCCCCGAACATCGAGAACCTGTATCTGCATTCCACGCGTCAGGCGGAAAGCCTGTTCGTCACGAATCCGGTAACAGCCAACGACATGATTGTTTACAACGGTATTCCATCCAGGAAGATATTCCAGCTTCCGTTTGAGTTTACAGCGAAGGAAATGATCAAATACTCCGCCTTGAACAGGACTCCGTTCAAGAATAAACGGCCATACATCGTCTGGGCGTGCAACCGTGCATGGCACAAGAATCATGTTCGGGTCCTGTATGCCCTGATTCGCTACTACAGTGAATTCTGCGGAAAGCTCGAAGTGTTTATCACGGGCGTCGACACGGCTGATCTTGACTATAAAAACCAAAAGAAAAAAG
Source organism: Lentisphaeria bacterium (assembly GCA_017455665.1). Classification (GTDB taxonomy): domain Bacteria; phylum Verrucomicrobiota; class Lentisphaeria; order Victivallales; family UBA1829; genus UBA1732. The sequence continues at coordinate 41,139 of JAFSZN010000144.1, read as the reverse complement.
ACAAGGAAAAAGATGAAAAGAAGAACAGACCGGCATTCAAGATGCCTCAGCATGTCATTGAATTCCAGGAGCTTTTCAAAAAGAACAAGGATATTCTGAAAAAGAATGTCCATATCAAAGGCGAATTAGACCGCAATACCTATTTCGATCTGCTCGCCGGAGCGGAATTCCTTCTCCTGAGTTCGATCAGCGACAATGGCGCATTCGGCGCGGTCGAAGCTGCCTGGCTCGGTGTTCCCTGTGCATCCTCCGATTATCCCCACATGCGTTATATGGCACAATACTTCGGCATAACTCCGTTATGGTACAAGGGCGAAAAAATCGACAGCATCACGGACGCATTGAACAAGATGCCGCAGTGTTCGGCGGAATACCGGAAAACAATACCTTCACACGAAAAACTGGAGGCGTTGTCGTATGAACACCATCAGCAATCCATCCAGAAAACACTCCGGGAGGCATGGTCATGAGTCATATCGGAATCTTTACGGCATACTACCCCCATGTCGAATTGGGGCAGGAGGGGATCGGGCGTCTTCTCGTATTTATCATGAAAGGCATGCTGAACAACGGGCATGAACTGACGATCCTGGCTCCGAGCTGGCACCGCAAAGAAGTGAGAAAGCTGCTCAAAGAACATTCCCTGGAAAAAACGATCAAGATCAAGTCCGTGAAACTGCATCCGCCGATCATGGTCCTGATCTATGAATTCCTGTACTGGCTGAAGAACCGCCACCCGGATATCGAAGATGAGAAAGACTACGAAGACGACGAGGAAAAAGAGAAATTCACCATCATCGGAGCGTATAAAAAATTCGTTTTTGCCAGATTGTCAAGCTACTCTCTGCCGTTTTTCCTGCTGTATGCGGTGATTATCGGCGCGATATACCTGATCCTCTTTCCTCTTCTTCTTATCATCGCGCCGTTCTGGCTGCTGAAGAAATGGTACGCCTATGATTACGATCCGGAATCCAGTCTGGGCAGAGCGAAAAGCTATATCAAGGAAAAACTGAACCGGTATCTGAGCTTCGTGCCGCGAAATCTGCGGTCCGATGCGATCGCTCTGGGGATCATGGACGCCGCCCGGTCGACCGAGATCAAGAAAATGGTCAGATTTGTTAATAAAGGCGACATTGACTATTGGTACGTTCCGAGCGTCTTCTGGAAAGAATGCCTGAAAATCCGGAAAAAACGCGTCATCGTCGTCCCCGATCTGGTCTATGCCGAATTCCCGCAGTGTTACTATTCGAACCCCACGGTTTTGAAAGATGTGAGCAACATCGAACTGTTTTTCAAAAAGAAACCCTGGATGATCTGTTACAGCAACCATGTGAAGAACCGCCATTTGATTCAGTTGCGCAATGTCAGCCCGAAAATGATCACTGTGATCCCGCACGGCGTGGTCGATCTTTCCGAACACCTGAAAATGGGGCTTCCGCCGAAGGAGATCATTGAGGTGTATCTGCGCAGGAAAAGCTACGCGGTTCCCAATATCGACTTCGTGAAGAAATATAATTTTGCGGAAGGCCGTTATATCATTTACACCTCGCAGTGCCGCTATCATAAGAATGTGATCGGTTTGCTCCATGTGCTGGAGATCCTGCTCCGGCGCGAGCATATCAACATCAATCTGGTCCTGACCTGCTCCAACTATGGGCAGCTGATGCCGTTCCTTGAAAAAATGAACCTCACACGCGAGGTAATCTTCATGCCGCATGTCCCGGAAAATGTGCTTGCCGCACTGAACGCGCTTGCGCTCCTGCATGTCAATCCGACCCTGTTCGAAGGCGGTTTCCCGTTTACTTTCGGAGAAGCTTATTCGGTTGGCACGCCGTCCGTCATGTCCGACATCCCCGTGACCCGGGAGTATGTCGACGACGAACTGGCGGAAAAAATGCTGTTCGACCCGTACGACTACGAGGACTTCGCCGCGAAGGTGAAATGGGCTCTTGAGCACAGGGAAGAGCTTCTGGCGCTGGAGAAGCCGCTGTACGAGAAATTCGCGCAGCGCTCGTGGGACACCGTCGCGGACGAATACTACAAGGCGATGCGCTGTTCCTACCGCAGAAAGCTGCCCAAACGGAAACGCAAGCCATGGAAACGCTCGAAACCCTCATAATCCACGGGTGCGGCGGCCATGCGCGAAGCGTAGCCTCGGCGGTGAAGGACCGCTGGACTGTCGTTTTCGTCTCCCCCGACGTCCGTCCGGGCGAACGGATCCTCGGGTGTCCGTCGTTTCGTTCCCTTGATCAGATCGTCGGCGCGGAGTCCGCGGCGCATCATGTCGCGATCGGCGACCTGGCGGAAAAGAAAGCCGTGTTCAAATCCCTGCGGAACGCCGGGTATTCCCTGCCGGTCCTGATCGCGCCGGGCGCGGTCGTCGCGGAAGGCGCGGAGCTGGGGCAGGGGGTATTCATCGGCGTCGGGGCATACGTCGGGCCGAACGCCCGCATCGGCGAGAACACGATCATCAACACCCACGCCATCGCGGAACACGACACCGTGATCGGCGCGCACACCCATATTTCCATCAATGCCGCGGTCGCCGGGTATTCCAAGGTCGGCTCCGAGGTCATGCTCGGGGCAGGGGCGACCGTCATCGACAAAGTCTCCGTCGGCGACCGGATCGTGATCGGCGCGGGCGGCGTTGTCGTCGGCGACCTGACGGAGCCGGGGACCTACGTCGGAGTCCCGGCGAGGGCGATGAAAAAGTGAGCGCTCCCGCCGACAATAGTCCGTCCCCTGTCGCGTCCGCGGAAACAGCCACGGCTGCGGATTTGCCGGTCCCGTCTCCGGACGCCGAAAACAGCGAAGCGGGGTTTGTCCCGAAGAAATCCTTTTACCTTAGGAACCGGACTCTGGTCTGGACCGTGTTCGCGCTCGTCGCCGCGGCGAATGTCGTAATGGTCTGCCTGTTCCCGATTCCCGGCAACGACATGGCGTCGCGCTACGCCCCGATGACGGAAGCCTTTGCCGCCGGAGACTGGCGCGTGGCGTTTCATCCGAGGTTCGGGATGCTGTTCTCCGCGGTGACGGGCACGGTCTGCCGCCTGACCGGGCTGAACGGCTTCCGCAGCTGCCAGGCCGTTTCCCTGGTCTTTTTCCTGCTGGCGGTTTTCCCCCTTTGGAGGATTTTCAAGCGCATCTGGGGCGAACGCGTCGCCGCCACGGGATGTTTCCTTTACCTCATGTGTTCCTTCCTGACGCGCTACGCGTACTACGGACTCCGCGAGACATGGAAGACGTTCGGGATCGCATTGGGCGTCTGGGGCGTCATGGCGGTCCTCCATGCGCCGCGCCGCCGGCGCGGGTACCTGATCGCCGCGGCCGCCGGTGCGTTCCTGATCGCCGTGCGCGGCGACGGTGCGTTCTATGCGCTGGTCCTTCTGCTCGCCGCAGCAAAGATCGAGATGGGCATGTTCCGGCGTCTTCCCGTCCGCACGTTCCTCTGCGGACTGCTGCTGCTCGTGCTGATCTCGCCGCAGCTTTATTACAACTATGAGAAACTGGGCTATCCCGTGCCGGAAAGCCGTCACGCCCAGCTTCTGAAACGCATGGGGATGCCGCCCATGAAGACGCCGGAGGCCGAACTGCCGTGAGCGAATTCCTGCAATCATGTTTCGGCGGGACCTATCCCCACTATGCGCTGATCGCGTTCGCCGTGATCCTGTACCGCCTGACGTCGGACCTCAGGACCAGGTCCGAATCCCTGCTGCTGTTCCTGTTCCTGGCGTTTTACATCGGGACGATCGCGCAGATCGTGATCGCGGACCATACCCTTTATGTGTCCCGGCGTTATCTGATCCCGTTCGCGCCGCTTCTGTTCGGGTATACCGCCATCGGCGTGCTGAGATTCAAGGACCGGATCCGGTGCCCGGCCCTGTTCGGGCTTCTGACGGTCCTGGTGGTCCTCACTTTGCTCTGGGACGCCACCGGCCCGATCGTGAAGGAGTATTACACCTCGAAACGCATCGCGCTGAATGCAAGCAACAGAGACATTGCGGAGTTCATCCGGGCGGACTTCAAAGGCGCGAAAACGCGCGGCGAGCTCCCGGTCTGGTGGTACGAGCCGCGTTCTCCGGCGCGCCCCGTGCTGAAAGACGCGCCGTTCCAACTGTCCTATATGGTCGGCGGCACGTACTGGAACGCGTTTTTCCCGGACGATCCGGTGGACTACCTGCTCGTTCCGGCGGGGGAGGGGGCGGATGCAGCGCCTGTCCCGGACGGATTTGTCCAGGTCTTTGAAACGGACCTCTACCGGGTGTTCCGGTCTGTGGATCCCGGCGGGACTGTCCTTGATGTTTCCGCGGGCGGGGGTGAGGCGCCGGAATGAGCATCAATTAAAAAATGTCTTTTTGAACTAAAAAAGATGGCGCGGCGTTTGCAAAACGCCCGAACGGATGTATATTTTATTTCAATCGTGGTTTCAGGGGGATTTCAGCATTTCCCCGTTCTTTTTCTCAAAACGCGGGAACAGGTCCGGCAAGCTCCTGTTCCGCGAAACGCCATGCTTGCAGAACCGGTGTCGGGAATATGGAATTTGATGTACACGGGCGGCTGGATTTCGCCGAGCCTGAAGTCATCCGCGCGGAACAGACGCGTCTGCTCAACGAGCATCTGGCGTACTGCCGCGCCCGCTCGCCGTATTACCGCCGCATCCTGAGCGGACGCCCGGACCGCCCCGTCACGCTCGAATCCCTTGCCGAACTGCCGCTGACCGGGAAGGCCGAGCTGGCGGAGTTCAACGACCTTTTCGTGGCGCTGCCGCCCGAAGAGATCGCCGACATCAGCTTCACCAGCGGGACCACGGGGCGTCCATGCCGGATCTCCTACAGCGAAAGCGACCTGCGCCGCCTCGGCTACAACGACGCGAAGGGATTCCTTGCCGCCGGGATCAAGCCCGGCGACCGCGTGCTGCTGACCTGCACGATCGACCGGTGTTTCATCGCCGGACTCGCCTATTATTCGGGCGTGATCCAAATGGGCGCCACAGCGATCCGCAACGGGCTGAACACGCTGGAAAGCCACGCCGAGATCATGCGCCTCACGCAGCCCGGCGCGATCGTCGGCGTCCCGTCGTTCCTTGCCAAACTCGGCGAATACCTCGCGGAGACCGGCTACGACACATCGTCCGTGCACACGCTCGTCTGCATCGGCGAACCGCTCCGCACGCGCGACCTGGCGCTCACCCCGCTGGGCAGGAAGCTCGACCGTTATTTCCCCGGCGCGGCGCATTCCACCTACGCGTCCTCCGAGATCGTGACCAGCTTCACGGAGTGTTCGGCGTGCGCGGGCGGACATCCTCCCGCCGATCTCGCGGCCGTCGAGATCGTCGATCCGGACGGGCATCCGCTCCCGCCGGGCAAAGTCGGCGAAGTCGTCGTGACGCCGCTCCGGGTGACCGGCATGCCGCTGGTCCGGTTCCGCACGGGCGACGTGTCCTTCCTGATCCCGGAGGAACGCTGCGCATGCGGACGCAACACGCGCCGCCTGGGGCCGATCCTCGGGCGCAAGGCGCAGATGCTGAAAATACGCGGGACCACGCTCTTCCCGAACTCGTTTTTTACCGTGCTCGACAGCCTTGAGGACGTTTCGGACTATTATATGGAAGTCTCCGGCAGCGCGCTCAGCGACGAGGTGCGCGTGTTCGCCGCCGTCCGGAATCCCGGCTGCACCGCGCAGTTCATCTCCGAACAGCTCTACAAGCGCATCCGCATCCATGTTCCGGTCGAGATCATCCCGTTCGAGGCCGCCCGCGCGAAGATATCCCGGCAATCCCGCAAGCCGGTGCGTTTTTTCGATCTCCGCACCCCCTGATCCGCGGCGGATTCGCCTCTTCCTCCGGACGACCGGGACGATGCCGTGTCCTGTGTCAGGCAAATGCCGATTGCGCCGAACACAACAAAAACTTGGGGCGTTTTTCGTTTTGTCTTTTCCCTCAATATCACGTTATTAACGTTTAATTTGGTTAATTAACGTCAAAAACCGCCGTTTTCCCTGTTTGGATTCTTGATTTTTCTTTTCCCAGGGCGTAGATTATATTAGAAAAACAAAAACTGAGGAGCTACCCCCCATGAAACGCACAAACAGCAACATTATTTGCACGTTCCGAGGCTTTACCCTGATCGAACTTCTGATCGTGATCGCGATCATCGCGATCCTCGCCGCGTTGCTTCTGCCCGCGCTTCAGTCCGCGCGCCGCAGCGCCTATCTGGCGGGATGCGCCAGCAACATGAAGCAGATGATGGTCTGCGCGCTTCAGTACGTCGGCGACACGAAATACGTCACGCCGGCGAAATCCGGCGGCGGCAACAACGATTCCCTGTGGGAACGCCTGATCCTGAAATATACGCCGATGAGCGACCTGGATGTCGGGACAAAAGGCGTGCCGAAGTGCAAAGGCGATGACAGGTTCACCTCGATCAAGCTCTTCCAGTGCCCCGCCGACAAGTATCCGCGCAACACCAGCGTCTCCACCGGGATGCCCATCCGCACCTACGCCATGAACCATTCCCCCGGCGGCAGCACCACCAACGACGAAAAAGTCGGCGACAAGATCGGCGGCCAGTCCATCTGCAACGACAGCAACGACGGCATGGGCTTCTGGGTCGGCCTGAAGTATGCGAAGATCCCGATGCCCTCGCGCATGATCTACTTCGTGGAGTATGTCCCCAGCGCCACGCATGACCGGTCCAACCGCACGGGGTTCTTCTCCGCCTGGTGGTCCTCCATCTCCTGCCCCTCCCAGCAGTCCGAACAATGGGGCGGCGACGAATCCGCCAGCGGTTCGTCCTCCTTCGACCAGGCCACGACCACGCTCCACAGCAGGATGTGGAACTACGCGTTCGCAGACGGCCATGTGAAGAACATGTATCCGCGCGCCACCATCCGCAAGGACCAGGGGCTCAGCCGCTGGAACGCCGGCAACTACTGGTCCATGCGCCTCGACGACGATAACAACTGATCGTTTTCGTTTGGATTAAGGATTAGTATGGCGGCGAGGAAAAAAGGCTGTTTCTTCCATCTTCTGACGGCATTCCTTGTTCTCCTGATCGCCCTGATCGTCCTCATTGTCGCACTTTTCCTCCTCGCGACCGGGGCTCCGGCAACTTATCCCGCACCGAAATTCGACAGCCGCGATACCGGCGTGATCGCAAGCGTCATCACGCGTCTGGCGCGTTCGCTGGTCGACAAGCAGGGCCGCGTGGTGGACACCGCCGTCCTGAAACTCTCGCAAAGCGAGGTGCAGACGCTGCTGAACGCCGAGATCGCAAAATCCGTCCGTACCGAAACGCAGTCCCTGCCGTATGCGGTGATCTGGGACGCCGGACGGCTTCAGCTGCATTATTCCATGCCGGTTTTCTCCGGGCGCGCCGCAAACTTCTCCGTCGAGGTCTCGCCCATCGTCGATGAAGGCGATCTCTCGCTCGTCCCCGGGCAAGGCGCCATCGGAAAAGTGTCGATGCCGCACGCAGCACTGAGTTTCGCGGCAAAAAAGCTGGAACAGATGGCGATGGGGGACGATTCCACGCGCACTGCCCTCTCCGCGTTCAAACACATCGAACCCGGCGAAGACGGCACGCTGGTCCTGATGTTCGATCCGCGCGACGTGAACACCGTGATCCGCATCCTGAAATCCGCCGGCGAACCGCAGACACGCGAAGAACTGGACCGGGACGCGGACGATGACGCGGACGACGATGCGGACGACGACGCGGACGAAGATTCCGACGATTTTGACGGCGAAATCGAAGAAAGAACAGAAAAAACCGAAGAATAATCCGAAAAAGACTTGATTTTTCGCGTTTTTCAGCTAAGATTTTTGTATCTTTCGCGTCAAATTCTCAGAAGCAACCAGAGAACAACCATCATTTTTCATCGTCCGGCTGCTTTCCGCACGGTGCGCGCCGCTTCGTTTTGCCCGCCGCGCCGAGCGCCGGACCATCAGAGAAAGGATTTTCCTTATGAACCGAAACATCCGCTTCCTCCTGACCGCGGCTGCCGTTCTCCCGGCGTTCATCGCCATCCCGGCGGCGTCGGCGCAGGACGACAAATCGCAGGCCGAAACGGCGCAGACTCCCGCCGAAAAAGAGACGATCGCCAAGATCCGCAAGCTCATGGAAGAGGGCAACTTCAAGGAATCCGCCGACGCCGCGCGCGCCGCGCTTGAGGCGATCCCCGCGAAGTCCCAGAGCGAAGCCGTCGGCCCGATCTGGAGCATGTACCGCACCAGCCTGGTCCGCAACAACCGCGTGAAGGAATACGACGACGCCTACGCGTTCGTGACGGCGCGCTTCCCGAAGAACGTCTCGCTCGCCGCCGAGTTCAACGCCTCCGTCACGACCTACGGCTACTTCTTCAACAACACGTTCACGCGCGGCTCCAACCGCGGCAACGCCGGACGCCGGGTCTACAGCACGGAACGCGACCGCGTGCAGAACCTCCGGTTCATGGCGTCCGCCTCCGAGGAAACGAAGAACGTTTCCAAACCCCTGCAGATCAAATTCTACCGCACGCTCGCCGCGCTGCTCCTCCGCGGCCACACCGACGGGCAGTCCTACAAGCTCCAGACGCTCACCGACCTGACCGATCTCCCCGACTACTCCGACGGCGATTTCGGCAGCTCCTCCCGTCCCCCGGTCAACAAGGACGGCTCCCCGGTCCTCTATTCCTGCCCGAAGGATTTCGCCTCCGCGAAGAGCGACGGCGAACGCGTCCGCTGGGCGTTCGAGCAGGCGATCGCGCTCGGCGACTACCGCAGCAAATATGAATGGGCGTCCTTCCTCGCCAACGAGTTCGACTTCTCGCAGATCAACTGGGGCGTCCGCAACGAATACCAGACCTCCGACAAGTACCGCGATTTCCTCTACGAGATGAAGGACGTCGAGACCGTCGCCGAGCTCGCCGACGGCGTCCGCAAGATCACGCTCCCCGAGGAGTTCAGCTATTTCCGCATCTTCAAGGAACTCGCAAACGACGACAAGGCGGGGCTTTACAAGCAGCAGGCCGCCTCCCAGCTCGGCGGGCTCTATCTCGCACGCATGCAGTACGAGACCGCCGCCGACTGGTTCAAGAAGGCTGGCGAGAACGACATGGTCCAGCAGATTCTCTGCAACTGGGGCTCCACGCAGAGCCTCCAGGTCATCCCCTACGGATCGAAGCCCGTCCTGGCGTACCACAGCCGCAACACCACGAAGGTCCGCGCGGTCGTCACGAAGGCGGACGCGAAGAAGGCGGTCGAGATCATGCTGAAGAGCCTCCGCGAGGGCGGCGACCAGTCCTACCGCACAAACGACGCCTACCAGCTCGATCCCTCTTACAAAGGCTGGGCTCCCGCCATCGGCGAAAAGCTCTCCGAGTTCACGTTCGACGTGAAGCCGAAACCACACCACTGGGAGACCGACACGGAGGTCCCGCTGCCGATCACCGAGCCCGGCGCGTACATCGTCCGCACTCTCCCCGAAGGCTCCGACGGCACCTATTCCGCCGACGCCTGGCACGAAAACCTCGTCTGGATCACCCCCGAGATCCTCACCAAGGAATCCGTCACCAAGGGCCGCTTCCTCACGCTCAACGATTCCAAGACCGGCGCGCCGCTCGCCGACCGCAAGCTCAAGATCATGAACTTCCGCACGGAATACGCCAACAACCGCAATCAGAACGAGTTCGGCGGCAGGCGCTACCGCGTCATCGTGAAGGAGTTCGAGGTCACGACCGGCAAGGACGGCGCGGTCATCTTCCCCGAACGCCTGAACGACCGCACGCTCATCCTCTCCGAATCCGAGGACGGGCTCACATTCCTCCCGAACGCCTACTACTCCACCATGAACGCCGGGCGTTTCTACGAACGCGACCGCAACTATGTGATCACCGACCGCCCGGTGTACCGTCCCGGCGACACGGTCAAGTACACCGTCTACACCCGCCGCGCCTCCTACGACGAGAAAGCGCCGCAGAAGCGCGCCGACTACAACCTGAAGATCACCGGCAACGACGCCCGCGGCAAGAAGCTGTATGAAGAGACCGTCTCCGGCGATCCCATGCTCGCGGCGGCGACCGGCGAATTCGTGCTCCCGGACGACGTCTCCCTCGGCATGTTCAATATCAGCGCCAGGATCGGCGACGTCTCCGGCGGCGTCTCCTTCTCCGTCGAGGAATACAAGAAGCCCGAATACCTCCTCGAAGTCGAAATGCCCGAGACGCAGGTGAAGACCGGCGGCATCTTCGAGGCGAAGATCCAGGCGAAATACTACTTCGGCGCGCCCATGTCCGGCGCGAAGATCAAGTACAAAGTCCACCGCGAACAGGCACGCCGCGTCTTCCCGTTCCGCGGCCGCTTCGACTGGCTCTTCGGCGAAGGCTACTGGATCTGCTCCACCGCCTACCGCGATGAAAGCATCCGCCAGGTCACCTGGGGCCGCGACCTCATCACCGAGGCCGAAGGCGTCGCGGACGACGACGGCTTCCTGACCGTCCCGATCGACACGGGCGACGCCCTGCGCCGCTTCGGCAACCTCGACTTCCGCTACATCATCGACGCCGAAGTCACCGACGAGTCCAACCGCGTGGTCAGCGGCTCCGGCTCCGTCGTGACCGCCGCCCAGCCCTTCTACGTTTCCGCCGTCGCGAAGACCGGATTCGCACGCACCGGCAAGCCCGTCACGCTCGTCGTGAAGGCGACCACGCCCGACGGCAAGCCCGTCGCGGGCAAAGGCACCGTCTCCATCTACCTGCGCGACCTCGACGCCAACGGCGTGCCGCACCGCGTCGGCCAGCCTGTGAAGGTCATGCCCGTGACCGCGGGCGACGAGAACGGCGTGAGCTTCGTGATCGACCGCCAGGGCGTCTATGAAGTCGTCTCCAGCATCACGTCCGATGCCTCGATCAAGGCGGACGACAAGAACCCCGTGACCTGCGAAGGCTCCTATCCGCTCTTCGTCGCGGGCTTCGACAAGTCTGGCGACCTCTTCAGCACGCTCCCGCTCGAGATCACCACCGACAAGAGCGAGTACGTCCCCGGCGAATCCGCCAGCATCCTCGTCTCCATGAAGAAGCCCGGCGCGACCCTCTACTTCTTCACGCGCCAGGAACGCGAGACCGAGTACCAGTGCGTCCGCCTCGGCGAAAAGGAATACTCCCACGAGTTCAAGATGGACTTCCTCCCCGGCGACCGCCCGAACACCTACGTCTCCGTGATCGCGGTCGGCAACGGCGAGGTCCAGCGTCTTTCCAAGATGATCGCCGTCCCGCCTGTCTCCAAGATGCTCGACGTCGACATCGCCGGCCCGAAGAAGGCCGTCAAGCCGCGCCAGAACGTCCCGATGACGATCACCGTCAAGGACGGCACCGGCAAGCCCGTCACGGGCGCGGTCACGCTCACCGTCTACGACAAGTCCCTCGACGCCATCGCGACCAGCCGCATCCCGGCGATCAATTCCTTCTTCTGGAACTGGAAGCGCTCCTACTACGCGAACAACGACTGGAACCTCAACTACAACACCACGCTCCGCACCAACCCGAGGCCCGGCGTCCATTACATGAACGACAACCTCGCGATGAGCGGCCGTATCATCCCCTTCACGCTTGGCTATGAGAGCTTCGACGACGACATCGTCATGTTCAAAGACGGCGGCGCGATCCGCAGGAACGGCGCCATGGCACGCGGCGTCGGCGGCGGCATGGGCGGTTTCGGCGGCGCGGTGCAGTCCTTCGGCGGGGCCATGAACAGCATGGACGACGACGCGGTCATGGAAATGGCCGCTCCCGCGGGTGCACGTCCGATGATGAAGTCCATGGCAGCTTCCGCCGACATGGCGATGGCGGAAGAAGCCGTGGAAATGAAGGCCGGCGGCGCGGACGGCGGTTCCTTCGTCCGCTCCAACTTCCTCGACGCCGCGTTCTTCGCCGGACTCGTGAAGCTCGACGAAAACGGCCAGACCACCATCGACGTCCCGGCTCCCGACAACCTCACCACGTGGAAGGTCCACGTGTGGTCCCTCACCGCGGACACGCAGGTCGGCGAAGGCGACTCCGAATTCGTCGTCAGCAAGGACCTCATCGCCCGTCTCGAGCTCCCGCGCTTCCTCGTCAACGGCGACAGCGTGAACGCCGTCGCGAACATCCACAACTACACCGAAAAGGACGTCTCCGCGAACGTCACGCTCACGGTCGACGGCGACACCGTCAACGCCGCGAAGAACACCGCCACGATCACCGTCAAGGCGGGCGGCCACACCGCGTGCCCGTTCACGCTGAACGCCAAGGCGGTCGGCGAAAGCAAGATCACGCTCTCCGTGAAGGCGGGCGACGAAGACGACGCGCTCCAGCTCGCGCTCCCGGTCCTCGTGAAGGGCATCGACAAGCAGGTGAACAACTTCGCCTACCTCGACAAGGACAACAAGTCCGCCACCGTCACGCTGAAGGTCCCGGAACAGCGCAAGCCCGAAACGACGTTCCTCACCGTGAACCTCGCCCCCGGCGCGGCGATGGCGATGGTCGAGCTCCTGCCCTACCTCGCCGCCGACGGCGAAGCCACCGTGTTCGGCGTCGTGAACCGCTTCGTGCCCTCCATGGCGGCGAAGAACGCCCTCAGCAAGCTCGGCGTCGACTTCGACACCGTCCACCCGGCGAAGACTTCCCGCGACAAACTCTATACCGAGTATATGGAGAAATACTGCTGGAAGGACGGCAAGGTCGATCCGTCGTTCGATGCCAAGACCTTCAACCGCGTCATGGCGGAAAATCTGAAGATGATCCTCACCATGGCGAACTCCGACGGCGGCTGGGGCTGGTTCGGCGGATACCGTGAAATCTCCTTCCCCGACACCACCGCCTACGTCGTGGACGCCCTGCTCGACGTCAGCGAGTTCGGCGACAAGACCGTCGACAGCGCCATGAACCGCGGCATCAACTGGCTCCAGGCGCACGCCGCCGAACGCGTCGCCGAGATCCGCAAGCACAAAGGCGTCTCCAACACCGACGCCCTCGTCGCACGCGTCCTCGCCAAGGCGAAAAAGCCGAACAAGGAACTCAACGGATTCCTCTACGAACTCCGCGACCAGCTCGCCCCGTACGGACTCTCCATGCTCGGCCTCGCGCTCGAGCCCAAGTCCGAGGAACGCGCCATGGTCGTCCGCAACCTCACGCAGTTCCGCATGGTCGACGACGAAAACCAGACTTCCTACCTCAACATCCCGACCGGATGCCGGTTCTTCTGGTACGGCAGCGAGAACGAGACCAACGCCGCGTATCTCGACCTGCTCCTCGACAACGATCCCGCCGATCCGAACGCACGCAAGCTCGCGAACTACCTCGTCACGAACATCCGCAATTCGCCGTGGCGCAACAGCAACCGCGAAGTCGGCGCGGTCGTCCGCAGCCTCGCCCGCTACATCAAAACCGCCGGCGAAGACGCCCCCGACATGAACGTGAAGGTCAGCCTCGACGGCAAGGAGATCAGGAGCTTCCACGTCGACAAGACCTCCATGTGGGACAGCCCGTTCGTCGCGCTCGCCAAGCCCGACGCCCTCGGCTCCGGCGACCACAAGCTCGAAATCTCCATCGACGGACCCGGCGTCCTCTACATGAACTCCATGCTGAACTACTTCACGCTGGAGGACGAGATCGAGCCCGCCGGACTCGAGATGAAGATCAAGCGCAACTACTACCGCCTGGTCCCCGAAGTGCAGGAAACGCTCGCCGCAGGTCTCCAGGGCTCCGTCCAGACGCTCAAGCGCGACAAGTACAAACGCGTCCCGCTGAAGTCCGGCGACGTGATCCGCCCCGGCGAACTCGTCGAAGTCGAGCTCATCTCCACCGCGAAGAACGACTACGACTATGTCTGCTTCGCCGACAGCATGCCCGCCGGATTCGAGTTCGAAAAGCCCGTCAGCGGCTACGACTGGACCGGAAAGGCCCCCATCTACCGCGAATACCGCGAACGCGGCGCCAAGTTCTACCTCCGCAACATGGCGCGCGGCGATTCCAACGTGTTCTACCGGATGCGGGCGCAGCTCCCCGGACGCTTCATCGCCCTCCCGGCCGGCGGCAGCGGCGTGTACGCTCCCGAGCTGAAGTGCAACTCCGACCAGCACATCTTCGTGATCGCCGAGTAATTCGCACCTGAACGCAGCAAAATCTGAACCTCGAAAGCCTGTCCTTTGCCGGACGGGCTTTCTTTTGTCTCCGGGAATCGCCGACAATAAGAAATAATAAAAAAACGCCTGTCTTCCGTTTGCATTGTCGCCCGTTCCGATGTATTGTTTATGGGCACCTCTAAAATTGGTTTCCGGCGGTCGAATTTTTAGAGATACCCTCATGAGAAACAGACGAATCGGTTATATGTTCGAAAGGCTCCGACTATGAAAACTCGTTCCGTGCGTTATATCTTCTTCGGCTTCGTCGCCGCGTTTTTTGTCGTGATGTGCATCGTGTTCGACCGGACAATTGCCATAAACGAGGCGGACTGGAACGGGATCGTGGAGCTCCCCGGCGACGTGATGATCCCGATGAAGAAGGTGAAGGCGGGGTCGTTCGAGATGAGCGCCGCCAACAAGCAGAGCGTTTTCGAGGTCCGGTCGTCATACGAAAAAGAATATATCGTCCCCCATCATACCGCGCTGGAACACGATTTCTATATCGGCTGGACGGAGGTGACCCAGGCGCAGTGGCGCGCCGTCATGCACAGCGATCCTTCGCAGTTCAAGGGCGACGACCTGCCGGTGGAGTCGGTGTCGTGGAACGATGCGATGGCGTTCTGCGACAAGCTGAACAGGATGGGGAAGGCGCCGAGAGGCTGGCGGTTCACGCTGCCTACGGAAACCCAATGGGAATACGCCGCGCGCGGCGGTTCGGAGAGCCGCGGATACAAGTACAGCGGGAGCGATGACCCGGACGAAGTCGCATGGTACGAGAAGAGCTTTTCCGCCATGAACCTCGGCGTCGTGTTCTCCGAGCGGACCAGGCTGCATCCGGTCGGGGAAAAGGCTCCGAACGAGCTGGGGCTGTACGATATGAGCGGCAATGTGTACGAATGGTGCCTCGACGACTGGAAACGGGACAGCAGCAAGGCGGTGCCGGAGTTCAAGCGCGGCAACGAAACAGGCGGCATGGGGCGTGTGATCCGGGGCGGAGCATGGTATTTCAGCGTTTTTCAATGCGAGACCGCATGGCGGGACCAGCGTGCTTCCGACCTCAAGTACAATTTCCTCGGATTCCGGCTCGCACTCGTCCCCGCCTCAATATCCCGTCGCGGCAGATGACCCCGGGCCGACCGGGGGTTCCGGCGAAACGCCCGAGGTTTTCGAGGCTTCCGAATCAGCTCCCGCGGCGAAGGCTCAGCTTTCCGGGAGGATGACGGTGTATTTGCCGGGGACGGCGATCCAGACCTTCTTCTCCGCGTCGAACGTGATGCCGGGCGTTTCCGGCACGCGGTCCGTGGGGCAGGGGAAGACGACTTCCGCCGTGGTGTTGCACGGGACCGTGAAGCTCCAGACGAGCTCGTTTCCCTTCCGTTCCCAGGCGGACTCGATCTTCCCGTACGACGAGAGATAGGACGCCGAGGCGGATTTGAGCTCCTTTCCTGGCATGGGCTCGAGGCGGAACCGCTTGAACCCGCGCGCCGCGGGATCGTCCGTGACCGGACGGATGCCGCAGATCGTCTCGTAGAACCAGTCGGCGACCGCGCCGTAGGCGTAGTGGTTGAACGAGTTCATGGAGACGTCGCCGAAGCCGCGCTCCTCGTTCCAGCTGTCCCAGCGTTCCCACATGGTGGTCGCGCCCTGCGTGACCGGGTAGAGCCACGACGGGAACGACGTCTGGAGCAGGAGCTTGTAGGCGAGGTCGATCTGACCGTTTTCAGTGAGGACGCGGAGCAGGAGCGGCGTGCCGAGGAATCCGGTGCTGAGGTGGAGTTTGCGCGTTTCCGTGATGTCGTTGACGAGGAAATCGAGGATGCCCTGACGTTCCGAGTCGTCGCACAGGTCGAAATCCAGCACGAAGAGCGCGGCGGTCTGCGTCTTCTCCTTCAGCTCGCCGTTCTCGTCGAGGAAGCGCCCGCGAAACGCCTGTTTCGTCTTCGCGAAGATCTCCTCGCGTTTGAGCGCATCATCCTCGCGTCCGATCACGCGCGCGATGCGGGCGGCGAGGGTGTTCATGGCGGCGAAATACGCCGTGGAGACGAACGCGGACGACAGGTTTGCGTCCATGTTCAGCCAGTCGGCGTAGACGGTGTTGTCGACGATGTACGTGCCTCCAGAGTTACGTTCCTGAAGGTCGAGCCATTTCAGCATGTTGTCGAAATACCGCTCCAGCACGCGCTTGTCGCCGTATTTCGTGTAGAGGACCCACGGCACGACCAGCCCGGCGTCGCTCCAGCCGGAGGCGTACCCGAAGAAGTCGTTGCCCTTCGCGGCGGCGTATTGATACTGGTCGGGCGCGAAGCTCGGATAGCCGCCCTCGGGCGACTGGCACAGGTTCAGGTCGCGCAGCCATTTCGTGTAGAATGCGGCGGCGTCCATGTTGTACGTGGCGGCGTTCGCGAAGACCTGCGTGTCGGCGGTCCAGCCGAGGCGTTCGTCGCGCTGCGGACAGTCGGTCGGCACGTCGAGGAAGTTGCTGCGCTGGCCCCAGAGGATGTTCTCGAAGAGCTTGTTGAGGAGCGGTTCGGAGCAGGTGAACGTGCCGGTCTCCTTCAGGCCGGAGTAGACCGCGACGGCGGAGATATCCTCGCGCATGAAACCCGGATGGCTGATGTTGTCGTAGCTCGCCGGTACGCCTTCGATGCCGAGGTAGCGGAATCCGTAGAACGTGAATTGCGGTTCATACTCCTGCCTGCCGACATAGGTGGTCGTCGCCTTCGCGGAACGCAGATTGTCGGTGTAGAGAGAGCCGTCCTCCTTGAGCATTTCGCCGTGGCGGATGCGGACGACGTTGTCGTCTTTCGGGTACCCCCGGAGATCGATGTGCTCGCGTCCGGTGAAATTCTGCCCGAAATCGACGATCAATGTGCCGTTTTCGAGCTTGCGGATGGATTTCGGCTTGAGCGTGCGCATCTCGCGGACGAACTCGCCGGACTGCCATTCGATCGCGACGTTTTTCAGTGCGTCCGAATTGAAAACGACCGCGTCCCTGTAGGGCTGGTCTTCTGTTTTCAGCGTGGCGTCGTAGTGTTCGCCGTCGTAGATGTCGCTCATGACGATGGCGCTGTTTCTGTATTTCCAATCTTTGTCCGTGACAAGCTTCACGACCGAGCCGTCCGCGCGCCGGATATGGAGTTCGGCTTTGAGGAGCGGCTGGTCGCCGTAGGTCGGCTTGTTGCCGTCGCTCCACTGGCGCGAGATGCGCCCGGCGTACCAGCCTTCGGCGAGGCAGACCGTGAGGATGTTCTTCTGTTTTTCGTCTTTGCTGAGATACTTCGTCACGTCGTACGCTTGATACTGCACGCGATGGTAGTAGTCGGTCCAGCCGGGCGCCATGCAGACGGGGTCGCCCGAAGCAAGAGAGGTGGTCGTTTCCTCGAAAATGTCCCGGCCGTTCAGATACGGCTTGTAGAGTCCGAGCGCGGTGATGTACAGGCGCGCCTCCACCGCGTCCGGGACGGAAGGGGTTTCTCCGCGGAACAGAGGCACGGGGCGGAGGTTTTCGCTGTGCGGCTCCGTCCCGATCCACTCCGCCTGCCACGGCGTGCCGAGGAATCCGGTTTCGAACGTGGAAGTAAAATAATACGGACCCGTGCAGGTTTCGCGGGAGTCGGATGCGCGGCCGCTCTCGTCTTTCACCTCGACGGACCAGGTGTACGCCGTGAACGGCTTGAGCGGTTCGCCCTCGTATTCGATCTGGATGGTCTCGCCGGACTCGACCCAGCCGGAATCCCACACCTCGCGCTCCGATTTCGTCTCCTTCACACGGATCCGGCGGGCGGTCTGATATTTCGGCGGGACGGGATCAGGACGCCTGCTGCCCAAGGCTCCTCCGGCGCTCGGATAAACGCGGTAGCTGAAACGCGGCTTCGGTTCGTCCATGCCGATGGGGCTGTTGTGGTATTCCGTCCGCATGTCGCTCACTCCCAGCGAGAGTTCGACCATTGTTTTTGACGATTCGACCTCGGTTTCGGATGAACCGGCCTTCGTTTCGACGGCGCCGGATCCCGTTTGGGGTTTCGGCATGCGTTCCGCATTGGAATCCGAGCAGGATGCGAGGGAGAGAGCGGAGGCAAAACAGAGGATTAGTCCGGCGGAGAAGCGGTGTTTCATGGAGGGATCCCTTTCTGCGGAGGTGACTGGTTTTGAAAGCGTTCCGATTCGATCCGGAAGCGTGGCAGGCTTGGATCAGCCTCCGTGCTTCGCGGGATCGTCGTTCGCGAGCGGGGAGTGGTACTCGGGATCGCAGGCGGCGCTGTTTGCGGCGAGTTCGGCGTCGTCGCGGACGAGTTTGAAGCGCGCCTTGATCTTCTCGCAGAGTTCGATGCGCTTCTCCTCGGATTCGTACTTGAGCTGACGCCAGTTCCAGTGGAATCCGTCGTCCGCCCAGCGCGGCACGATGTGGAGGTGGGCGTGCATCACGACCTGGCCGGCGGTGGTGCCGTCGGAGAGGTGGAAGTTGAAGCCGTCGGCATCAAGCCCGTGGCGGAGCGCCGCGCCGATGCGTGCGCCGACGTAGAACATGCGGCCGGCGGTGGCCTCCGGGATGGTGGCGGCGCTGGTGTGGTGTTCCTTCGGGATCACGAGGACGTGTCCGAAGTTGATGGGGAAGAGGTCGAGGAAGGCGAGGACGAGGTCGTCTTCGTAGACTTTCACGGACGGGACTTCGCCGTTGACGATGCGGCAGAACAGGCAGTTTTCCATAATGAACGGGTTCCTTTCGGAGTTGATTATTCGATGTTGTAGAGTTTCAGTTTCCGGTGGAGCGTGCGCCTGCTGATGCCGAGCTTCTCGGCGGCTCGGCTGCGGTTGCCGCCGCACTCGTTCAGGGCGCGTTCGATGAGGATGCGCTCGTTCTTCTCGAGGTCGCAGGAGGGCGCGGCGAGGATGTCGCGCGTGATGCCGGGCGAGGAGGATTCGCGGATGTTCACGGGGACGTTCTCAAGTCCGATCTCGCCGGTGCGGCAGAGGACGACCATGTTTTCCACGCAGTTGCGGAGCTCGCGGATGTTGCCGGGCCAGCGCGCGGCGCAGAGTGCCGCCATCGCGGGCTCGGAGATCGTCATGTTCTCCTTGCCGTTCTCGGCGGCGAGCTGGGAAAGGAACCCGCGCACGAGGATCGGGATGTCGGAGGTGCGTTCGCGGAGCGGCGGGATCAGGATCTTCACGACGTTGAGGCGGTAGTAGAGGTCCTCGCGGAACGCGCCGCTGGCGACCATCTGCTCCAGGTCGCGGTTCGTGGCGGAGACGATGCGGACGTCGACCGCGATGTTCTGCGTGCCGCCGACGCGCTCGAAGGAACGCGTTTCGAGGACGCGGAGGAGCTTGACCTGGACGGGCAGGGGGACCTCGCCGATCTCGTCGAGGAAGATGGTGCCGCCGTCCGCCTTTTCGAAAAAGCCCTTGTGCTGTTCGACCGCGCCGGTGAACGCGCCTTTTTCGTGGCCGAAGAGCTCGCTTTCGAACAGCGTCTCGGGGATGGCGGCGCAGTGGATCGCCACGAAATCGCCCTTGCGGCCGCTGAGTTCGTGCAGGGCGCGCGCCACAAGCTCCTTGCCGGTGCCGCTTTCGCCCTGGATCAGCACGCTGGAACGGGTGGGCGCGACCTGGCGGACGGTGTCCATGACCTGCCGGATGGCGGGGGAATCGCCGAGGATGTGCGGAACCACGCGGCGGGATTCGTCGAGCTTGCGTTTGAGCTCGGCGTTCTCGGATTTGATGTTGCGCGTCTCCAGCGCGCGCCTGATGCGGAGCTCGAGCTGGTCGATGTCGACGGGCTTCGTGACGAAGTCGAACGCGCCGAGCTTCATCGCCTCGACGGCGGTGTCGATCGAGCCGTAGGCGGTGAAGAGGATGCACGGGGGCGGATCGGGCAGGGAGAGCGTCTTTTTCAGCACGTCGAACCCGCCCGCGCCTGGCATGCGGATGTCGGTCAGCACCAGGTCGTACGTGTTGCGGGAGAGCAGGTTCACGCCGATCTCGCCGTCTTCGGCGGTCGTGACGTCGTATTCCGGGCGGAGAAACCGTGCGAGGACTTCGCGCGAGCCGCGTTCGTCGTCGACGATGAGGATAGACGGTTTGGAATTCGCTTTGGTCATTCGGAGGAGCCTTCCTTTGTTTTGATTTCATTGTGGTCGTCGGGAGCGGGCAGTCCGCGCACGAGGCGGAACTGGCGCGGCAGGCTGATCGTGAACGTGGTCCCGGCGTTCTCGCGGCTGTCGACGGCGAGGCTGCCGCCGTGCTCGCGCACGATGCGCTCCACGATCATGAGGCCGAGGCCGGTCCCGGCGTTCTTCGTGGTGAAGAACGGGCGGAAGATCTTCTGCATGTTTTCGGGTTTGATGCCGCATCCGCTGTCGGAGACGGAGAGCATCACGAAATTGTCGTCGGCGCTGCACCGGATCGTGAGCCTGCCGCCCGCCGGCATCGCCTGCATGGCGTTGCGCGCGAGGTTGTAGAACGCCTGTTTGAGCTGGCTGGCGTCGCCCTTGATCTGGGGGACGTTTTCGCCCCAGTAGAATTCGAGCTGGATCTTGCGGTCGGTGATCTCCTGCCGCATGAAGTTCAGGGAATCCAGCACGAGCGACTTCAGGTCGAGCGATTCGAAGACGGGCTTGCCGGGGCGCAGGGCGTGCAGGAACTGGTTGATGATGGCGTCGAGGCGTTCCACCTCGGAACGCGCCTCGGAGACTTCCTGCACGGCGTCGGCGAGGTTCGCGTCCGGGTTCTTCAGGAGCCGCTGCAGAAACTGCAAATGAAGATAAAGGCTGTTCAGCGGATTGCCGATCTCGTGCGCGACCTCGGCGGCGAGGATGGAGACCGCCTTGCTGCGTTCGGATTCCGCCATGTCGGCGGCGCGTTCCATGGTGGCGGTGATGTCGTTCAGGATCAGCGCGTACGGGGCGTCCTCGCGGTCGATCGGCAGGGCGTACATCTGCACGATGCGGTGTTCCGGGTAGGTCAGCTCAAGTTCCTGGCGCATGGATTTCCGGCTGCCGACGCCGGAGTCGGCGAGCAGGAGATCGAGGTTGAGGCCGGGGAGCAGTTTCTCCACGGGAAGCGCGGATGCGTTTTCGGGGAGGCCGAGGAATTCCTGCGCGGCGGCGTTGTGGTACAGTATGGTATGCGCGGGCGAGATCACCAGGATGGCTTCCCGCAGGCTGTCGAACAGCGAGCTGAGAAACCTGTGTTCCTTGGAGATCATCTGGATGAAATTCTGAAGGTTGACGCTGTCAAGTTCGCCGATGCGGTTCATGACGCGGTCCTTCATGGTTCTGGGACACATGATAACACTCCGGTTAGGCGGTGGCGTTTGCGACATTTTGTCTCAAATATACATCGTTTCCGCGAAAAATCAAGCGGAAAAAATGATTTTCCGGGAAAAGCGCGAACGGCCCGTACCGTGCAGGATCGTTGATAGCTTGTATCGTTTGTGATATTTTAATCTTTTTTGGAAAATCTGCTTGATTTTTTTCGCGCGGGAAGATATATTAAAGGGTCCGTTAGAAAACTAATCTTACCTTCCATGCGCTTCCGCCGGGATCATTCAACTGTACCGATTGTTTCGGGCAAGAATCGCATTGTGCCGCAACCGAACCCCACATGGAGAACCGAATGATCAGCGCAAACGATGCCAGAAGATTCTGGGTGAGGTTGTTCGATGTTTCCGACATCCTGCGGAACACTTCGTACCACCTTCTGGAAAAGGACAGCGTGCAGTTCAATTTTGCCGAGTTTCCGATCGTTCAGTTCTTCTTCGAACGGCCGGACGCGCGTCCGGCGATGAAAGACCTGCTCGCCATCAGCGGATTGTCTTCCGGCGCGGTGTCGCAGGCTGTCGACTCGCTGATCAAAGACGGTTTGCTGGAACGGGTTCGGTCCGAGCAGGACCACAGGTCCAATCTGATCCAGGTGACGGATCGCCTGCGTGTTTTCCGCAAGACGCCGCTGCGTCATTTCGAAAAGATGCTGGAGGCGTTCCGGCAGTACAGCGGGATGGCGCCGGAGGAGATGGCTGCCACGGAAGAGATCTTCGTGATGCTGGCGGAAAGCCGGACCGGGGGAGAACTCGCCGTGATCCGGCAGCCGTCCGATCTTTCGGTCCCCGGGCTGGTGTCGCACGAATGGAACGGACGGGAGTATCTGACCACGCTTCCGGTCTGGAGCCTTATCCTTCACTTCACCACAAACCTGAAGAACCCGGCGATGGTGTATTATTACGGGAAACGCGGCCGCATGACGCTCGGCAAACTCCGGCTGATGAATTACATGTTCTTTCTCTCCGACCAGACTAACGATCCGCCCTCGGTCAAGGCGCTTGCGGCGAGATTCCATGTCTCGTCGGGCGTGGTCTCCCAGACCCTGAACGCGATGATCCAGGACGGAATGGTGGAGCGCGTTCCCTCGCCGCTGGACCGCCGCATGATCGGCATCCGGCTGACGCAGCAGGGGCTCCGCATGCGAAGGCAGTGCGCGGCGTCCTACACCTGCTTTATGCAGAACTTCCTGAGCCGGATCGAACCGGAAAAGATCATGCTTTTCGACCGCGTTTTGGACATAACGCTTCAGTTCCTCCGGGCGGAGGAAGGCAGGGCGTTCCTCATGCCGGGCGAGATGCCCGACGAATACCTCTGATCCGCTTGCTCGGCGCGGACCGTTTTTCTCTCCCGGCGAAACGGCAAACGGCTTATCCGTCACAGCTGCCGTCCGCCGGCCTTTCCATGACGGACAGCATGGTGCGCGCGAGTTTGCCCGCCGATTGGGTGTTCTGCCCCGTAAGCAGCTTTCCGTCCGCGACCACGTGCGGCTTCCACGGCTCGGTGCAGATGTATTCCGCGCCGCATCGCGCCAGGCGGTTCCCGAGCGAAAACGGCACGACCCGGTCCAGCGCCATCTGGCGTTCCTCGTCGTCGCTCGCTCCGGTCACGCGGCGTCCGTTCAGGATACTCTGCCCGGCGGGCGTTTTCGCCGAGAGGAGCGCCGCTCCGCCGTGCCGGATCGCCGCGACCGTTTTTTCCGCGCGGACGAACCCTTCCAGCAGTTCCGCGTTTATGCCGCTGACCGAGAGATCCCAGAACGACCCGTATCCGCCCGGATAGTACACGGCGTCGAATTCATCATGGCAGATTTCGTCCAGCGGGATGGATTCCAGAAGCAGGTCCTTCTTCCGCTCAAGCCAGGCTTCCGGATTGAAAACGGCATGCGCAGTGTATCTCATGCTGTCCGGATCGACCGGGATCTCCCCGCCGCGGGGCGAGGCGGATCTAACCTCGTATCCGGCCTCCGACAGGATGTCGTGAACGACGGCGAAATCCTCAAGCCAGACGCCGGTTTTCCGGCTGCGCAGCACGCCCATCCGGTCATGCGACGTGACGACAAACAATACTTTCCCCCGGTTCATGGTCCCCCACCTCCCTCTTTGCATTGCGGCGCGTATCCCCGCCCCCGTTTTCCCCGTGCGGATTGATAATATACTCCGGTTTTTTCTGAATTCAAGCCCTGTGGCGGTTTTCTGAAAAGCATCGTTTCCCCCTGCGTGAAAAAGATATGTGAAATGTTTTTGCCGCGAAAAAAGTCTGTTGTGTCAAAAAAAATGAAAAAAAACGCTTTCGGGGCTTGATATCGCGTATGTGCGTGCTATATTTAGAGTAAGAAATTTTACTATAGTAAACTTTTTCAACCATCTTCTCCTCAAACATGGAGAAAGCGAGGTCAGAATGGATTCCTTCCTAAGCGTAGACGGACTGGGCGGACTGGACTATTTGTTCGGCGGACTCGGCTCGCTGTTCGGCGATTACGGCTACAGCGGCGATTACGGTTATTACGACGATTACGACGGCTACAGCTATTATGACGACTACGACCTGAATTTCAGCGTGGACGGCCTCGGCGGATTGTTCGGCGGGCTCTTCGACGACCTCGGCTACCTGTTCTCGGACAGCTACTACGACTACGGCTATTACGATGACTACTCCTATAACGATTACTCCTTCGATGATTACGATATCTCCGGCGACAGCGAAGACGTGATCCAGGTCGATGGCCTGACGGAACTTCTTTCCGGTCTTCTGAATGGGGAAGGGGATATTTCCGGCTTGAGCGACATTCTCGCGGGTCTGCTCGGCGGAGACACGACTTTGAGCGTGGACGGCGAGCTTGGCGACCTGTCCGGTTTGAGCGAGATTCTGTCCGGTCTGCTCGGCGGAGAAACCGCGTTGAGCGTGGACGGCGAGCTTGGCGACCTGTCCGGGCTGAGCGACATTCTTGAGGGTCTGCTCGGTGGCGAAACCTCCGGCATTGATCTTTCTGTGCTCAGCTCGCTTCTCGGCGGTCTGAACGGCGGCACCACGATCAGCGTGGACGGCGAGCTTGGCGACGTTTCCGGCTTGAGCGACATTCTCGCGGGTCTGCTCGGCGGAGACACGACTTTGAGCGTGGATGGCGAGCTTGGCGACCTGTCCGGGCTGAGCGACATTCTCGCGGGGCTGTTTGGCGGCGAAACCTCCGGCATTGATCTTTCCTCGCTCAGCTCGCTTCTCGGCGGTCTGAACGGCGGAACCACGATCAGCGTGGACGGCGAAACGTCCGCCGGTTCTGCCGATGTCCTTTCTGTTCTCGGTAATCTCGGCGGCCTCGGCAACCTGTTCGGCGGTCTGACGGGCATCCTGGGCGGGATCGGCAACGGCGATCTCGACGGTTTCGATCTTCTCGATTCCCTCACGAATCTTTACAACGGCGCGGGAATCAGCGTGGACGGTTCCACCGCCTCGACCGGCACGACGGACATCCTGTCCGGCTTGACCGGGCTCCTCGGCGGCAACGGCATTGCATCTCTTCTCGGCGGTCTGCTCGGCGGCGGCACGAGTTTGAGCGTGGACGGAACCACGGCATCGACCAGTGGTATTGACCTCTCCGCTCTGACCGGATTGCTCGGCGGTCTGACCGGCGGCACGGCTTCGACGAGCGGCATTGACCTCTCCGCGCTCAGCTCGCTTCTCGGCGGCGGCACGGCATCGACCAGTGGCATTGATCTTTCCTCGCTCAGCTCGCTTCTCGGCGGCGGCACGGCATCGACCAGCGGCATTGATCTTTCCTCGCTCAGCTCGCTTCTCGGCGGCCTGACCGGCGGAACCTCGATCAGCGTGGACGGAAGCACGACTTCCACCGGTTCGACCAATATCCTGTCCGCGCTCGGCAATCTCGGCAGCCTCGGCAACCTGTTCAGCGGTTACATCGGCATTATGAACGGGATCGGCAGCGGCGGCCTCGACGGCTTCGAACTTCTCGATTCCCTCACGAATCTTTACAACGGCGCGGGGATCAGCGTGGACGGTTCCACCGCCTCGACCGGCACGACGGACATCCTGTCCGGCTTGACCGGGCTCCTCGGCGGCAACGGCCTCAGCTCTCTTCTCTCCGGCCTGACCGGCGGCAACGGCCTCAGCTCTCTTCTCTCCGGCCTGCTCGGCGGCGGCACGGCATCCACAGGCGGCCTGTCCGGGTTGAGCGAACTTCTCGCTTCCCTGTCCGGCGGCACCTCCGAGGCTCCCGGTTCCGCCACGAACACGCCGAACTCCGCCTACAGCATCATCGGGCTGGTCAACCTTATTTCCGAGTCCGCGGCGGTGAACGGCGAACAGGATATTTCGAGCTCGACCGGCACCGTCATCCAGATCAGCGACGATTCCTGGAACATGATGCGGACCACATCCGTGCTGGGGTCCATCCTGCCGGGCGAAGACATCTTCGTGAACTCG
The DNA here is from genome assembly GCA_017455665.1 of Lentisphaeria bacterium. GTDB lineage: Bacteria > Verrucomicrobiota > Lentisphaeria > Victivallales > UBA1829 > UBA1732. The sequence goes on along the minus strand of JAFSZN010000144.1, from coordinate 15,245 downwards.
AACGGCACGCAGGGCATTGTGCTCAGCACCGACACCGATCCGCTTCGTGATGCGCTCAAGCCGTACAGCGATTACATCACGGTGAACGACATCGCCGGCGGTCTTTCCATCACGATCGACGACCTCAACGGCATGCAGAAAGCCTTTGCGTCCCCCAAGGACGAACCCGCGGACGCGGATGTCACGACCGATGAACCGACGGTCGCGCTGCGTTCCATCGACCTCTCGGAAACGGTCGCGGACAATACGTCTTTGGACGATGCGTTCGATCCGCTCCCGCCGGCTCCCGCCGCGAAGGAATCCGCCGTTACCCTGACTGCCCGCGAAGAGGCGTTCCAGGTGGAACTGGATTCCCTGCACGAAGTCGGGTTCTGGCTGGACGACGCTTCGATGGACATGGACATGGGCTCGCAGAACTGGGACGGCTGGGACATCCGCGCGATCGGCGATTTCCAGGGCGACGGCGTGGACGATCTGCTCCTTTCCCACGCGCAGACCGGCATCATGGTCATTCTGGCGGACGGCAATCTGGACCACTGGGATTCGCTGGACCAGTTCGTGACGGACAGCCTGTCCTCCGCTCCGGCGATCCCGTCCGGTTCCTGCATGGTCGGCGACGCCTCGCAGTGGCTGGAATCCGGCGGCGCGTCCGCGAACTGGATCATCCTCGCATAACCGGGCGCCGCTTCGTGCATGCGGTTTGCACATTCGCGTGCCGCATCCGGGACGGGATACAACTCCCTGAAAAAAACGAACCCGTCGGTCACCTGGCCGGCGGGTTTCGCGCTTTTGCCGTTTTGCCGTCGATTTGAAGGGGGCATCCCCAGGCCGGACGGCAAAGAAAGGATGCCGGGTCCGGGTCAGTCGGAGACGACCCGGAAGAAGATCCCCTTTCCACCCGCCGCTTCCATCTGAAGCAGGTTGTCCGCATCCAGCCCCGTGCCGGACGCTCCGTAGCAGATGCGCGGCGTTTCCGGCGAGAAGATCATGCTGTTCACGACTCCGAGGTTGTCGATCAGCCAGTGCCTGATGTCGTCCGGGATGGTGTCGTCCGTAAAGCAGAGGAGCGCTTTCCCGTCGAGAGCCTCGCCCGGACGAATCGGACGCAGGCGGTAAAGCCGGAAACGGACATCTTCCCCCGGCACGACGAAATCCTCGGAAACGGGAGCCGCGCCCGGATCCACGAATTCCTCAATGGGCGGATCGCCGACATGAACCGCGGAAATGAACTCGTCATGCAGCAGCAGAAGCATTTCGGGATCGCGCTGGCGTTCGAAATTGTCCGGGATGACGGCATTGGCGAACAGCATTCGCAGGACATACAGGTCCGTCGATTTGTAGGAGACGAAGATGCGCGTGTCCATCTTCACGACTTCCCGGAACACTGCGGCGAGGTCCGGCGAAGCGGCTTTCCGGCGGTCCCGGTCCGAACAGAAAATGCAGACTGCCGCCAGGATCAGCAGGATCCACAGGGCGGCTTTCCTGAGCTTCCGGTTTTCTGCCAGAAGCTCGTCCGCCGCGGCGCCGATCCCGAAGACCGCCGGGGCGAACAGCGGCAGATAGATCCGCGGGGGACCTCCCTTCGTGACAAGCGCCGAAGCGAACATCAGGACCATCGCGCCGCCGGTCAGCGCACAGATGCGCCAGTGCTGCGTTTTCCGGAGGAGGACGCCGCAGACGGCAAGGCACGGCAGTGTCCAGATGAGGCGCGTTTCGTGCGCCGATCGGATACAATAGGACAGATACTGCGCGGGGGAATGGAAGGAATCGCCGAACATTGCGCGGCCTTCCGCGAAACGCGAGTAATTGCCGCCGTACCAGGCAAGGGCGAACAAGCCCCAGGCTAAGCCCGCGAGGATCAGCGGACGGTTGTCATCCCATATCCGTTTGATCCCTCCCCGGAACGGCACAAACAGCGCCGCCCAGAGCCCGGTCAGGACCACAACGTACAGCACCCCGGACGAGACGGAAAGGCATGCGCCCGTCGCGCACAGCAGCCACATAACGGCGTTGAACGTGCGGTTTTCCGGCGGCCGCAGCGCGAAACAGAGCAGGGAAAAGAGGATCCCGAACACGAAAAACGCCTGGAGCGAATACCCGCGCGCCGTTTCGGCGTAGTGGAGCAGCATCCCGTTCAGGAGCACGACGGTCAGGACCGCGCTCCGCGCCGTGTCGTGTTTCAGCAGCAGGAGCACCGCGCGGAGCAGGATGAGAAAAAGCCCGCAGAACCCGAGGAATGCCGTGAGCCTGACGGAGAGGTTGTGGTGAGGGAGCAGAAAGAGGAAGAACTTGATGCCGAGCGTGTTCAGAACATGGTTGTTCGGCGTGGAAACATCGGAAAAGACATCTGAGACAGGAAGGTCCTTGTAGTGCTGGACCGTCCATATTTCATCGTATTCGGGCGTGTTGCTCCAGATGTTCAGGAGCCGGACCGCCGCCAGAAGCGCAAACAGGATGCAGCAGACAAGAACGAACAGCCTCCGCCGGCGCATGTCCGGCGGGGACTGTCGGGAATGCCGTTCGCACGGGCTGGATGTGGATCCGGTCTGCATCGTCGTCGGCAGACAGGATCAGTGATCCATTGCCTCGACTTCGTCGGCGAGTTTCGCACGGAGTTTGGCGAGCGCCTGGTTCTGGAGCTGGCGGACGCGTTCGCGCGTGCGATGGATCATCTGGCTGACTTCCTCCAGGGTTTTCGGACGGCGTCCGTCGAGCCCGAAACGCAGCTGAATGATCTGGCGTTCGCGGGCGTCGAGTTCGCCGAGGAGCGAGAAGAGGCGCTGGACGGATTCCTCGTCGCCGACGATGCGGTCGGGCATCATGGCGTTCCGGTCGGAAATGACGTCCTCGAAACTGCCGTCCTCGCCCTGCTGGATGGGGGCGTGGAGCGAGATGGTCTTCAGGTCGGAAAGGCGGAGCGCGGCGACGGTGCGTTCGCTGAGGGAGAGGTTGTCGGCGAGCTCGTTGTCCGTGGGGGCGCGGCCGAGCTGTTCGGTCAGCTTCATGTTGGCGAGCTTGATCTTGTTGATCTTGCCTGCCGACTGGACGGGGATGCGGATCACGCTCGCCTGGTTGGCAAGGGCGCGGCGCATGGACTGCTTGATCCACCAGGCTGCGTAGGAGCTGAACTTCGCGCCTTTGGCGGGGTCGAATTTCTCGACCGCGCGCACGAGTCCGAGATTGCCTTCGGAGATCAGGTCGCAGAGCGGGAGCCCGAACCCCTTGAAATCGTGGGCGATCTTCACGACCAGGCGCAGATTCGCCTTGATGAGTGTGGCGCAGGCTTCGTCGTGCAGGGCGCGGTTTTCGCCGTGGATCTGCGCCGCCAGCACTTTTTCCTGTTCCGGCGAGATCAGCGGGATCTGTCCGACTTCGTTCATATACAGCTTCATGGAGTCGGTTTTCGCGATGAATCCCTGCTTCGCCGCGGCTTTCGCGTTCTTCTTGTCGAGCTTCGGATCCCGGGTCTCTCCCGCCATGTATTTACTGAGGTCGATCGCGGAAACATCTTCTTCTTCGCCGTCCACAGGCGCGGCTTTCTCTTTGATCTTTGCGGACGGGGCGTCGATCGTGACTTTCAGTACGGACTTCCTGACGGGGCGGATCGCGGATTTGCGGGCGGCCGCGGGGATCGTTTGCGCTTCAACTGCCGGGCGGGGCAGGGGGGCGAACACCGGCGCCAGAGCCGGTGCTTCCGACGCGGTCGTGATCGTGACCCGGAACGCCGGCATGGCGGACGGGGCAAAAGACTTGGCTTTACTCTTCATGGACATCTCCTTGTATGTCTGATGCATTTCCCTGAATGCATGAACGGTTCATCTGAAAGGGCGGCTGATGGATTGTCGCATCGGGTCCGGACGGCTGTTTGGGCGCGGGGACCACGCGGATACGAAAAAACATCCCTTCATATATAGCGTTTATTTTGGGTCAAAAACACGAAAAAACGGCATGTTTTATCGAGTTGCAGAGATGATCGGATGGAACAATATAAGGTTCTATAAAAATATTTCCTTGATTCTCAGTCAAATAAAGAGAAAATGAAAAATATATCATCATAAAGTAAAATTAAATGATATTTAGGATAGATGAAACCCCATTTCAGTATTGGTCGATCCCATCGGGGCGCCGGTCGGTCGGCGCCTCAGATGCGGCCGGAATTCTGAAGCACCGTCATGGCGTACTCGAGATACTGCCGCGCCTTCGCAGTGAGCGTGTTGAGGCCGAACAGCCGGATCGTCTCGCGGAACAGTACGTCGCGGTCGCATGAGGCGAAGTCGACGAGGACCTCGTACATGGCGTTCGCGAGTTCCTCCGGCGGGATCTCGTCGATGGCGCGCTTGCTGTCGTGGTCCGTGCCGACGCGGTAGTCACAGTATTCGGCGGGATCTGTGCCGCGCGGCCAGCAGACCGGTTCGTCGGCGTTTGCCGTCGTGGTCAGATTGTCCGGGAGACATTCGCGCAGGACGGCGGCGATGTTGCCTCCGGCGCGGGCGAATCCCCATGCCTTCGTGATGCGTTTTTTGAGCAGGCTTTCGTAGACCGGGCCTTCGGTCTGAACGATCTCCTCGATCTGCCGCCGGATCAGCGCGCGGGACCCCGGCTCGTAGAAAAGATCGGGGTTGAGCGGTTCGGCGGAACGCCAGACCGTGTATTCCTTTTTGAACTGCGAGGCGGCCGGGGCAGGGGGCGCGTCCTCCTGTTTTTCCACATTGGTTTTCGCGTTGGATTCAGGCGCTTCCGTTTCCGCAGGCTTCGACTCGGGTTCCGGCTCTGGCTCCGGCGTCTCCGGGGCGTTCTTGAGTTCGTCGAGGACCTGAAGCAGGTCGTGTTCCGCGTGCTTGCATGCGAACGCCCAGTCCACGCTCCAGGCGCGGAAAGTGTGCCAGCCGAGCGAATGAAGAACGGACGGGCGGAGGTGTTCGCGGTCGCGCGTGGTGCGCTGGGCGGCGTAGGAAGAGCCGTCGCACTCGATGGCGAGCAGATACTGTTCGGGCTTGTCGGGATTGCGTACGGCGAGGTCGATGCGGTATTCGGAGCTGCCGAAATCGCGTTCGGATTCGTAGCCGTTTTCGGCGAGGAATCCGGCGATCTGCGCGGCGAGGCCGTTTTTGCCGGACGCCGCATCGTTCCTGTGCTGGATGCGGATGCCTTTTTCGGCGTAGTCGAGGAAGAATTTGAGGTGCTCCGCGCCGACCGCGCCGGTGCGCGCGAGATCGATCTGGTTCGCGTGGATGCTGGAGAACACCACGACCTGTTCCTTGGCGCGCGTGATCGCCACGTTCAGACGGCGTTCGCCGCCCTGACGGTTCAGCGGGCCGAAGTTCATGGCGAACCTGCCCGCGGCGTCCGGGGCATAGCCGATGGAGAACAGGATCACGTCGCGTTCGTCGCCCTGCACGTTTTCGAGGTTTTTCACGAAGAGCGGCTCCGGGTTTTTGTCACTGAAATACGGCTCAAGATCCGGGTGTTTCGCGCGTTCGTCCTCCAGCAGGTCCTCGATCAGGTCCTTCTGCGCCTGGCTGAACGTCACGACGCCGATGGAGCGCTTTTTGCGCGAGTGTTCGAGCCGGTCGAAGATGTACTTCACGACGGCGTCCGCCTCCTTGCGGTTCGTGCGCGTGGACTTGCGGTCGTACACGCCGTCCGGGACGAACTCGAAGCGGACGCCGAGATGGTCGGACGCGGTCGCGGCGGGGAACGTGAACAGGCGGTCTTCGTAGTAGTAATGATTGCTGAAGGCGATGAGGGATTCGTGGCGGCTGCGGTAATGCCAGTTGAGGTAGGTCGGGTACACGCCGGCGGCGATGCACTCGTCGAGGATGCTTTCGAGGTCGCCGGCGTCCTCCATGGCGTCGTCCGCGTCCTCCGCCTCCTGCTTCTGGAAGAAGTTGGTCGGGGGCATCTGCTTCGGGTCGCCGACCACGATCAGCTGTTTGCCGCGCGCGATCACGCCGATGGCGTCCCAGACCGGGATCTGCGAGGCTTCGTCGAACACGATCAGGTCGAACGGGGCGGCGTCGGGCGGAAGATACTGCGCCACGGAGAGCGGGCTCATCAGGAAACACGGCTTGAGGATCGGCGCGAGCGTCGGGATCTGTTCGAGCAGCTGGCGGACGGGTTTCTGTCGGGCGCGCTTTTCGCATTCGCGCTTGAGCATGCCGAGTTCGGTGCCTTCGGGGCAGGGGCCGGAACGCCGCCTCGGGAGGGATGCCGCGAGTTTCGCGAAAACGATCCTGCGGGCGAGCGCCGTGTACTTGTCGTCCAGCTCGGAGAACTTGCGGATGCGGTCGTTGTGCGTGGCGCCGTCGAACTGGCTGAGGACCGGGGACGCGGTCAGGATCTGCCCGAGCATGACCGAGGCGAAGACGTCGCCGCAGGACTCCGCGAATCCCGCCGGGTCCAGTCTGCCGTTTTCGAGCGCGGCGGTCAGGTTTGCGAGGCCGCGTTCCTTCGCGTCTTTCGCGAGGACGAGATAGCGCAGTCCGGCGCGCAGGTCGGAGATGCGGTCGATGACCGCCTGAACGGCGTTGCGGAGCGCGTCGAGATTGTCTATAGAGGATGTCGCGGACGCATGCGCGGCGAAACCGTCCAGCGCCGTTTTGAACCCGTCGTTCGCATCCTGAAGCTTCCGAATCGCGGGAAGATATTCGGCGAAGCTCCGTTTGGCGTCCGGGAGCAGGGCGCGGAGCGCTTCGTACAACGATTCGCTGTCCGCGAACTGGGAAGCGACCGCCATGATCGTTTCCGCGTCCGCCAGCATGACTTCCACGGCGTTCCAGTCCGGCGAACCGGCGTTCCAGTACGCGCCGAGCAGGTCTTCCGCCTGAACGCGTCCGGATTCGAGCGTGCGGAACAGATTCGCATATTCCTCCGCGTCGGGGAGCAGCGCTTTCAGCTCGGACACGGTCAGCTTCGTCCCGCCGTTCTTCTTCAGTCCGGCGAGCTCTTTCAGCAGGGAATTGTTCTTGAAGAAGCGGACGAGGAAGAACGCCTTATCGTGTTCGGCGACACGGGCGGCGATGCCGGGGAAATCGTACTGGGAGAACGTGTCGAGACGGTACGCTTTCAGCTTGTCTTCCAGCGCCATGCGGCGGCGGTCGTTCGCGAGATAGGTCTTCAGAAACTCCGCGTGCGCCGTGAATTTTGCATCAACGAGTTTCGCCGGGATGTCGTGCGTCGACGGGAAGAGCGCGGCGAGTTCGGCGGTCTTGCGGATGGCGGGGATGTTCGCGGAGTGCGGCGGCATCCCGAGGAGCGGCGCGACCGCGGCGAACGAATCCTTCAGCGTGTCCGAGGCGGAGGCGAGCGCGCGGGCGGATTTCAGGATGTCGTTTTCCAGCACGGGCGACCACGGGACGGGATCCAGGATGCGCAGGGCGTCCAGCGCGTCGGGCGCGGTGCCCCGGAACGCGATCGCGAGGTCGGCGACGAGGCGTTCGGCTGTCTCGCGGTCCTCGCGGGTCTGCGTCAGGAAGTCGATCTCCGGCGCGAGTCCGGGATCGGGCGCTTCCGTCAGGCCGAGCGTCCGGGAGAAGCAGTCGTAGGCGGACATGCCGTTCGGGTAGACCTTGTGGAGCTCGTGGACATAACGGTTCAGCTCGTCGCGGGTCTGCTCCATGGACGCGATGACGGTCTCCCATTCGGCGGGCGGATTGCTTTCGGGGATCTGCAACGCCTCGGCGAACTGCTTCAGCACGTCGGTCTTGCCCGCCTTGTTGGAGTGGAGTTCGAGGCAGAACGGCTTCAATCCGATCTTCGTCAATCTGTTGTGGACCACGTCGAGCGCGGCCTTCTTCTCGGAGACGAACAGCACGCGGCGGCCGAGCGCCAGATTGTGCGCGATGATGTTCGTGATGGTCTGCGATTTGCCGGTGCCGGGCGGCCCATGCAGCACGAAACTCTTGCCCATGCCGGAGTAGATGACGGCGGCGAGCTGCGAGGAGTCCGCGCTCATGGGACAGCAGAGGTTTTTCAGGTCCAGATGCTGCGCGATCTCCTCCGGCGGGAAGACTTCGATCCCGTCGTCGAAGAGGCCGCCGCCCTCGATCAGATGGTTCACGATGGCGTTCTTGCGAAGGTCGTCCTGACGTACCGTCATGTCGTTCCACATGATGAATTTGCCGAACGAGAACAGCCCGATGCGGGCCTCCTCGCGGACCTCCCAGCCCTTCATGTCCTTAAGCGTCTGGCGGAAGATCTGCATGACGCGCGCGACGTCCACGCCGGAGTCATCGGTCGGGAGCGGGTCGAGGCCGGGGACTGTGAGCTGGAACTGGCTGCGGAGGAGTTCCAGCAGCGTTTCGTTGATCATGGTGTCCTCGTCGAGGCGCGAGATGCGGAATCCCTCGGCGACGGATTTGCGGCGGATCTGGATCGGGATCAGCAGGATGGGCGCGAGATAGGATTTCGCGTCGCGCTCGGACATCTTCCACTCGAGGAACCCCGCCGCGAGGAAGAGCGTGTTCACGCCGCCTTCCTCCAGATCGGATTTGCTCTGGCGGTAGACCGCGACGAGGCGCTTGTTGAGTTCCGGCGCGGGCAGGATGCTCCACAGGCGGTGCTGGTCCAGTTCGGCGTCGAGCAGCGCCTTGATCTCGGTCTTGACTTCGCTGCCGCGAAGCATCGCGAGGTCGTGGACGTCTTTTTCGTTCAGGAGACTGGAAAGCGGGTTCAGCGAGATGGTCTCGTCCGCGGCGAGCTTGTCCTCCAGCGCCGTGATGTCGGTGCAGGCGACCGGGATGATCTGTTTCGTGTCGCGCACGTTCAGCAGACGGTTCCGCAACGAGAGGTCAAGCAGTTTCTGCGTCCAGCGGCGGACGCGTCCGGACTGCGTACCGGCGCTGTCCAGCGCGGAGAGGTCGACTTCCTCCTGAAGCGAGCGCATTTCCTCCGGGCCGAGCTTTTCCACCCTGTTTTTGACCGGGTCGAGCTCCAGACCGTTCACGCTGCGCCGGAGCGGCAGGGGACGGATCCCGCTTTTCCGGGCGCGGAAGATGTCGATGGCGCACTGGAATTCGTCGTCGATGTTCAGGTGTTTGGTGCGCGCGGTCGCCTCGGCCTTGGAGAACGTGGCGTTCTCCGAACCGGAACACACGGCGGTCGTTTCCAGCACGAGGAACTCGTCGAGGTCGACGAGCTTGCGGATCGCCTGCAGGTCGTCCATCGGGATGTCGGGGAAATACCGGTCGACGAGGTGGCAGCCGATGTAGGCGTGCCCGGTGTGAATCAGGATGACCGGATGCAGGCCGCACTGTTCCATGACGGACGCGAAGAGCACGGTCGTGTCGAGGCAGGTCCCGAGCTTGTATTGGAAGATGTTGTCGGCGAAGCGGATGCGCTGGCCGGGCGTGCCGATCGACGACGGCGGCAACGAGTAGTGGATACCCCATGAATAGACCGCGCGGTAGATGGCGGCGCAGATCTCGTACACGCGCCTGCGGTCGTTGGAACGGTAGCCGTCGATGGACGCGTCGCCGGTCGCCTGGCGGAGTTCTTCGGACGCGCGCGCCTGAAGCTCGGAGACCGCGTCGAGGTTCGGCGTGACGAACGCCGCGAGGAGTTCCGGCATGACGGACAGCGCGGTCCACTGGTCGGCGGCATACGCCGTGACGTCGTAATCCTGACTGCACAGCGTCAGCCCGTCCCAGTAGACTTCCAGTTTCAGTTTGCCCTTCACCGCCTCGGAGAGCGACGTCAGAAACTCGACATTCAGTTCGAGCCCGAGGTCGTGCAGCGCGAGCGTTTCGCCGGGCGCGATCTCCTCCGCGTGGATCGTCTTCGGCAGGATCATCTCCGGCGACGAGGTGAACGTGCAGACCAGTCCCGCGAGCGGCTGCGCCGATTGATTGGTCAGCTTCAGTTCCCGCACCGCCGGAACGTCGTTCTGCTGGAACGCGAGGTTGAAGAACGGGAGGAAATCGAGTTCGGCGGCCAGCTGCGGCGCGGCTTCCGGCTCGGGAGAAACGGGGCTGTATTCTGATTCTGTCATGGGGGCTATCCTGGATGTCAATGAAACAATGAAACTGAATAAAAAGGGAAAATCCCACACGGTCCGGGCGGGGAACCGTATGGGACGGAGCAGCGTTATCTGCCGGACCTGCCGGAGGACTTCTTCGGTGCGGACGCGGCTTTTTTCGTCTTCGGAGAAGCGGACGCGGTTGCCTTCGTGCCTGCCGGAGCGGCGGCCTTCGTGCCTGCCGGAGCGACCGTGGCGACGGGTTCGGACGGTTCCGCCGTGGCGTCCTTCGGCTGGTAGCGCCGCACGCCGCGCGGGTTCAGCGGGTTGATGGCGCTGGGCGGATAGCCGAGTTTCTGGTGGAACTGCTTGGAGAAGAAGAACTGGTCCTTGTAGCCGAGGTTGAACGCGGTTTCCTTCACGCTCACGCCGCGCATGAGCATGTTCACGGCCTCCTCCATGCGGCACTGGATCTGGTATTCGCCGATGTTGTGCCCCATCACGCGCATGAAATGCTGGCGCAGGGACGGATAGCTGAGCGGGAGGTCCTTCAGGAGCTCGGGCAGGGAACGGTTGTCCGTGAGGTTTTCGAGGATGATCTTCTTGATCTCGGACGTGATGCGGTCGGAGAAATCCTCGCGGCGGCTCTTCAGAAGCTTGGTGATGAGCGCGAACATCTCCAGCGGGATCTTCGACTGGTTCGTCTCGTTGTTCATGAACGAGATGAAGTCGAAACACTCGTTGAGGAGCGCGAGGGAGAGGTCGATCTCACGCACGGGCGTCTGCGTGTTGATGCAGAAGACGTGCTTGCACATGGAGTAGATCCAGTTGTCGTCCTGGCCGGGCATGTTTTTGAGCTTCAGGTACCCTTCGCGCTTCTCGTCCACCTCCATGTGGTCGGGCGGCGGCTGCCCGCCGTAATCCGCCGCGTCCTCGCTCATGAAATGGCACGACATGTAGAACTCGAGCCAGCGGCTGTTCTCCTCGATGTACGTGGCGTGCTTGCGGTGCGGGATGCGGAAAAAGAGCTTGCCGGGCATCAGGGGGTATTCCGTGCCGTCCTCGTCGACGTACGTGCCGCGTCCGCGGAGCACGACCGAGACGGAGAAGAGCGGGAAGGACCCGCCGTTCCAGTCGATGGAAACGTTTTCTTTTTTGAGGATGCCGGTGGAAAAGACGTCGCGGCCGATGGTGCGGAAGATACCGTTGTATTCCCGGTCGAATTTTTTTGGCAGTTCAAACATAACAAAAGTTCATGGATGATGGTGTGTTTCCGTGAACGCCGCGCCGTACATGGGAAATCCCCCGGCGGCGCACGTTCTTCTTGCTCGTTCTAACATAAAATACATGCTTTCCCGCCAATGTCAAACGAAAAAAAGGAAAAAAACAACGATAAAATGTTAAAAACTACATCTTTTGCCTGTTTTCGTATGTTTCCCGGTCGAAACCATGTAGTTTTTGCCGATGCCGTCGCAAAAAATAGAATCCCCGCCGGACCTTCATTCGGTTCCCGGCGGGGATAGAACGTCAATGATTGTTGACGGACTAGCAGATACGGGGCAGGAGCTCGCCGCCGGGCTGGGGCAGGAGCGACTGCGCGCCGATCTCGGTGGTCATGACGACCTTGCCGGGATGGTCGGCGACGACCTCGCCGATGATCGCGGCGCTGGCGGAGTAGGGGCCTTTGCGGAGCGCTTCGAGGATGGCGGGCGCTTCGGATTTCGGCGCGAAGACGACGAGGCGTCCCTCGCAGGCGAGGTAAAGCGGTTCGAGGCCGAGCATGCCGCAGACGCCACGGACTTCGGGCGCGACGGGGACGTCGGCGGAATTGAGGCGGATTCCGACCTTGCTCTGGTCGGCGATCTCGTACAGGACGGTGCCGACGCCGCCGCGCGTGGCGTCGCGGATCACATGGATGTCGCGCGAGGCGTCGATCATGCTCTTCACGGTGCCCCAGAGCGGGGCGCAGTCGCTGGTGACGTCCGCGTCGATCTCGAATTCGTTTCGGGCGAGCAGGATGGTGCAGCCATGGCGGCCCACGTCGCCGGTCACGATCACGGCGTCGCCGGGACGCGCGAACGCGCCGGAGGTGCGGACGCCCTCGGTGAGCTGTCCGACGCCGGTGGTGGTGATGAAGACGTGGTCGACCTGGCCCTTGCCCGCGACCTTGGTGTCGCCGGCGACGATGCGGACTCCTGCCTCGTCGGCGGTCTTCTTCATGGCGGCGGCGATCTCCTCGAGCTTGGCGAGGGGGAATCCCTCCTCGATCACGAACGCGCAGGAGAGGTAGAGCGGCTTCGCGCCCATGCACGCGAGGTCGTTGACCGTGCCGCAGATGCTGAGCTTGCCGATGTTGCCGCCGGGGAACTCGAACGGCGACACGATGAAACCGTCCGTGGTGAACGCGATCTTTCCGGCGTCCACGGGCAGGACCGCGGCGTCGTCGCCGGTGAAATCCGGGTTGGAGAAATGCGCCTTGAAGACGCGGTCGATGAGTTCGGCGGTCTGCCGTCCGCCCGCGCCGTGCGCGAGCGTGACGAATTCGTTGCTGTTCATATTATCCATTGAGAATATCTCCGTATTGGTAGTAGGCGGAACACGCCCCTTCGTTGGAGACCATGCACGCTCCGACCGGGTGGAGCGGGGTGCACGCGGTCCCGAAAAGTTTGCAGTCGGTGGATTTGCATTTGCCCTGAAGCACCTCGCCGCAGCGGCAGGCGGGATTGCTCCGGCCAGCGACGGGCGGCAAGCTGAACTTCAGCCGGGCGTCGTACGCGGCGAACGCCGGGCGCAGTTTCAGGCCGGACATCGGGATCACGCCGAGTCCGCGCCATTCCGCGTCGCACGGCTCCATGACCGTGTCCATCAGCTTCAGCGCGGCGGGCGAGCCTTCGGGCCGTACCACGCGCAAATAGCAGTTGCGGAAGAACGGTTCGCCGGAGGCGGAGAGGCGGACGATGACCGCGAGCGCGGTGAGGATCTCGTCGGCGGTGAATCCCGCCACGACGCCGGACACGCCGAGCTTCACGAGGTCCTCGCAGACGGCGGTGCCCGTGATGGCGTTCACATGGCCGGGGTACAGGAACGCGTCCGCGCTGCCTTTCAGCGCCCTGTAGGCGTTCGGCATGGTCTTGTTTGCGCCGAGGATCGAAAAGTTCGCGAGCCCTTCGGCGGCTGCTTTCTTCACCGCCAGACATGCCGCCGGGACCGTCGTCTCGAACCCGACCGCCAGAAACACGACCTGTTTGTCCGGATTCTCCCGCGCGAAGTCGACCGCGTCCAGCGGCGAATAGACGGTCTTCACCGCCGCGCCTTTGGAACGCGCCCCCGCGAGGCTCATTTCCGAGCCGGGCACGCGGATCAGGTCGCCGAACGTACAGATGACCGCGCCGTGTTCGAGCGCGAGCATCACGGCTTCGTCGATGTACCCGGCGGGCGTCACGCAGACCGGGCATCCGGGGCCGGAGATGAGCTCGATCTGCGGCGGCAGGATCCTGCGGATGCCGAGACGGAAGATCTCGTGCGTGTGGGTGCCGCAGACCTCCATGATGCGGAGTTTGCGCCCGTCGTAGGACTCAATGATCTGTTTCGCCGTTTCCATCAAGCGACTCCATGATCTTGCGGGATTCGTCCGCGTCCGTGTCCGTGATCTTCGCGATGGCGACGCCGGCGTGGACCATGACGTAATCGCCCGGCTCCAGATCGTCGATGAGGTCCGCCGAAACCCTGCGTTTCGCGCCGGACGCGTCGATGAGGGCGGTCCCGTCCTCGATGCTGACTACTCTTGCGGAAAGACCTACACACATAAGCCGTCTCCTTGTGTTTGTATGGGGGAATGTGATATGGATGAATGTTGGGTTGGGGTTCTGTTGGTTTTGTTCAGGTGGTACATGGCGGCGAACGCCTGGCCCGCGCCGATGCCGCCGTCGTTGGGCGGGATCATGCCGTGCAGCAGCACGCGGAATCCCGCGGCGCGAAGGAGATTAGCGCAGAGCATCGTGAGCAGGCGGTTCTGGAACACGCCGCCGGTCAGCGCGCAGGTGTTCAGGCCGGAATCCTCGCGGATGGCTTCGCACGTCTTCGCGATCATGGCCGCGAGCGAGTTGTGGAACATGTACGCGAGAATGCCGGAATCGCAGCCGGCATGGCGGGCAAGAATGATGTCATGCATAAGCGCATCCGTCGGCATGATGAGTGCGCCGGATGGATCGCGTTCCGGCGGCGGGCAGGACAGGGTTCTATCCGCCTCTTCCGGATATTGTTCCAGCCAGGCCTCGGCGGCGAACTGGAGCGCGGTGGACGCCTCGCCCTCGAACGTGGAGGATTTGCGGATGCCGAGGATCGCGCTGACGGCGTCGAAGAGACGCCCCGCGCTGGTCGAGACCACGCAGTTCAGTTTGCGGTCCAGCATGTTCTTCTGGAACTTGTAAACGCCGGGCGCGCAGAGGCCGATTTCGGGGACTATGCGTTTGCCATAATCCGGGAACAGTGCCGCGATCATCGAAACGGCGATGCGCCAGCCTTCGCGCGCGGAGGCGTCGCCGCCCGCCTGCAGGAACGGACGGATGTATCCGGCGCGGGTGAATCCGTCGGGTCTGGCGCGCAGGAATTCCCCGCCCCAGATCGTGCCGTCCGTGCCGTATCCGGTGCCGTCGAACGACACGCCGACGACCTCGTCCGTGAAGTCGTTTTCGACCATGCAGGAGAGCACGTGGGCGTAGTGGTGCTGGATCTTCAGGACGGGGATGCCGAGTTCGGATGCGACGGCGGACGAGTTGTATTTCGGGTGCAGGTCGCAGCAGACGAGCTCCGGCTTCATCTCGAGCAGTTCGGACATTCGCGCGACCGATTCGCGCAGGGCGCGGACTGTGCGCAGGTCCTCCATGTCGCCGATGTAGGGCGAGGGATAGAAGAGGCCGCCGTTCGCGAGGCAGAAGGTGTTTTTGAGTTCGCCGCCGATGCCGAGCACCTGTCCGCGGAAGTCGCCGGAGACGAAGAACGGGAGCGGCGCGTAGCCGCGCGAACGTCGGATCATGTACGGACGGCCGTCCAGCCAGTCCATGACCGAGTCGTCCGCGCGGAGACGGATCCTGCGGTCGTGCGACAGGATCACGTCGCAGAAGGCGGCGATCTCGGCGAGCGCGTCCTCGTCGCTGCGGCAGATGGGCGCGCCGGAGACGTTGCCGCTGGTCATGACGAGGCAGTCAGGCATGGTCAGGTCGTCGTTGAAATTGAAAAGCAGCATCTGGACGGGCGCGTACGGCAGCATCACGCCGAGCGTGGGATTGCC
>JAFSZN010000143.1 GCA_017455665.1 Lentisphaeria bacterium | reverse complement strand
GCCGGTGTTGATGTCGATGGCGACGAGCGCTTCGGTCTCGTCGATGCAGAGGTAGCCGCCGCCGGGGAGGTTCACGATGCGGTTGTAGATCTCGGCGACCTGCGGCGTGACCTTGTAGCGGTCGAACACGGATTCGGCGCGTTTGTGGCGCGTGATCTGCGTGTTGAAGTCGTTTCCGACGAACTTCTTGAGCGCTTCGACGAGGAAATCGTACTTGTCCTTGTCGTCGACCACGATCTCGTCGATGTCGTCCGTCAGCAGGTCGCGCACGGTGCGTTCCAGCAGGTCGGGCTCGGCGTAGACGAGCGCGGGCGCCTTCGGCTTCAGCAGGGCGTTGTCGACCTTCGACCAGAGTTCCAGCAGCATTTCGAGGTCGCGCTGGAAGAAGACCGCCTTGCGGTGTTCGCCGACGGTGCGGCAGATGAGGCCCATTCCCTCCGGGAGATTCAGACCGAGCAGTATCTTGCGGAGGCGGTCGCGTTCCTTTTTGTCCTCGATGCGCGAGGAGAGGCCGATGTGCTTGGAGTAGGGGAGCAGGACGAGGTAGCGGCCGGGGATGGTGATGTTGGTCGTTACGCGCGCGCCCTTGGTGCCGATGGGGCCCTTCGTGACCTGCACGAGGAGTTCGGATCCGGCGGGGAAGACGCGCGGGATGTCCTCGATGGTGATCTTGCCGGTGTGGATGCGCTCCTCCATCTCCTTCAGGCGTTTGGCGCGGTCGCCGCCGGTCACGAGGTTGCGGAACTTCTCGCTGAGGATGGAGATGATGTGTTTTTTCTTCTTCGGGGAGGCGTCGGTCTCCTTGACGCGCTCGCGCTCCTCGCCGATCTTTTTGATGTTGTCGAGGATGTCGTAGGAGGCCGGGAGCATGTCGCGGAAGTGCATGAACGCGTTCTTCTCCGCGCCGATGTCGACGAAGCAGGCTTCCAGGCCCGGTTCGATGCGGACGATCTTGCCGAGGTAGATGGACCCGGCGACGATGTCGTCGCCCTTGCGCTCGATCTGGTAGTCCTCCAGATGGCCGTTGATGAGCAGTGCCGAGCGGGTCTCAAGTTCCTCGCAGTTCAGGATGATCTGTTTTTTCTCTTGAGGCATGACTTGGATGAAACTTTCACGGGGTTGGCTGCTGTTCGGGGTTGCCGTTCAGCAGGACGTCGCCGACTTCGAGGCGGGCGCCGTTCAGGAAATCGGCGACGGGCATTTCCTTTTTTCCTTCGGGCACGATGCGGTCGAGCAGCAGGGAACCGGAGCCGCAGGATACCATGATCCTGTTGTCGGCGAGCGCAGTGATCTTCCCCGGTTCCACACCGGCGGCTTTGAAGGACGTATACGACGCTTTCGTGATCTTTGCCGACATGACGCGTCCGCGCACCATGACGCGGAACGACATCGACGGCCAGTTATGGTAAGCCCTCACCTTTCGTTCCAGGACGGCGGCGTCTTCGTTCCAGTCGACGAACCCGTCCGATTTTCGGATTTTGACCGCTACCGTGATGCCCTCGGCGGGCTGCGGACGCGGCGTGATCCCGCCGTGCGCGATGCGGCCTACGCAGTCGCAGATGCGGCTCCCCGCCATCGCGGCGAGCGAGCGTTCCAGCTCGTCCGCGTTGATCCCGGGCGGGACGGGCATCCGGTGCATCTCGTAGATCGGCCCCGAGTCCAGTCCCCGCTCCATCTGCATAAACGTTACTCCGGTGATGTCGTCTCCGTTCAATACGCAGGTGGTGATGGGCGACGCCCCGCGGTATTTCGGGAGAAGGGACGCGTGCACGTTCAGGCAGCCGAGCGGCGGGAGATTCAGGATCGGTTCCCGCAGGATCTGCCCGAACGACACCACCACGATCATGTCCGGCTCCAGCCGCCGCGCATGCTCCAGAAACTCCGGAGTGTTCACGGACTGCACGCGTTCGCACGGGATCCCCGTCGCATCCGCGTACTGTCCGAGCGGAGTCGGCGTCAGGATGCGTTTGCGCCCCGCCGCGCGGTCCGGCTGGGTCACGGCGACGGCAAGCGTGAGGTCATGGCTGTTCGCCAGGGCCTCGAGGATCGGGACGGCGAAAACGCCGGCTCCCATGAATAAAATGCGCGGATTGCTGATCATGATGTTTTCACGTCCGAAAAAATTTTAAACTTTAATATATCATAGAACCGCGCCTTTTTCAAATGATATTTGCTGAAAAATTACCATGCAAAGGCAAGTCTCCCCCCCCTCCCGTGCGCAAGCGAAGCTGAGCGCACTACCGCAGTGGAGGCCCCGCCTCCCGTGCGCAAGCGAAGCTGAGCGCACTACCGCAGTCCAGGGCTTGCCCTGGTTATTCCGCTTTTGCTTCGGCGGCGGTTTCGGGCAGGATCACGCGCATGGAGACGCGGAAGAGTTTCGGCGTGCCGCGCAGTTTCCGATACCATGCCGGGACGGCGCGCGGGATCTGCATTTCCTTCACTTCGCCGAGCTTATCCGCGGGGATCGAGTTCACGTAATCGAACAGGCTCTGTTCGTCGGTCTTCTCGTCCCAGACCAGGACGCCGCCGCGCTTCAGGACGTCTTCCGGGTCGATCCACTGGCTCTGCGTGACGTCGGCGTCGAAGAACGCCTCCGGCGCTTCGGGCGAGTACACCGCCACGTTGCACGAGCCCTTGCGGTCGGAGACCACGTAGGGCATCGGTTTGTCCGAGACCTCGTGCCAGAGCGC
The DNA here is from genome assembly GCA_017455665.1 of Lentisphaeria bacterium. Taxonomy (GTDB): domain Bacteria; phylum Verrucomicrobiota; class Lentisphaeria; order Victivallales; family UBA1829; genus UBA1732. The sequence continues at coordinate 29,674 of JAFSZN010000143.1, read as the reverse complement.
GGTCGCCGCCTCGGTCACGGCGTGTCCGGGGTAGTTCTCGTAGTCGCAGCCGCGTTTCTTGTACCCCTGATGCTCCAGCGAACGGATCACGAAGATCACGCCGAAGACGAATCCCATCAGCAGCGTGGCGGCAAGGTAGAAGTTCGCCTTGATCCGCGTGATGCGCGGCGACCAGACCATGAAGAGCCACACGCCCATGAACGGGAAGCACGGCACGACCCACGAATAATTGATCTTGCCGCCGGTCACGATCGAGAAGAGCAGCGCCGAGCCGAACGAGCCCCAGCAGCAGGACCACACGAACACCTTGTCGAACGCGGAGTATTGCGTCCGGTCGGCGCGTTTCCGCCGCCACGGGAAGAACAGCGCGAAGAAGATGACCGCCACGCCGAACACCTGCGCCGCGCGGTCCAGCGCCTTCAGCGGACGCGTGAAGTGGTCGGACAGCGGCACGCTTTCCCCGCCCGACAGCGCCGCGCGTCCCGCCGCGTACTGGAACGGCTTGAAGTCGTTGGAGAAGAGCCAGAGGATGTTCGGCAGGACCACGAGGATGAACGGGATCGCCGCGAGGTAGAACTGCGGCCTGCGGAAGACGGAGCGCCCTTCCTTCGTGAACAGCAGCGGGATCGCCACGCACACATACATCGCCGGCGCGAAATACTTCACCATCATGGCGAGTCCGGCGAAGAACCCGGCGCACAGCCAGTACAGCCAGCCGTATTTCCGGTCGCCCTTCACGCCGAGGTAGACGAACAGCATGGTCAGCGGCCACACCGCCAGCTCCATCACGTCGTCGCAGAGCTCCGTCGCCTTGATGCCGTAGAAGTTGATGAAAAGGAGCGTGACCGCGGCGAGGAACGCCGTGCGGAGCGGCAGGATGCGTTTCGCCACCTGGAACACGCAGAAGATGCCCGTGAACACGCACACCTGGCTCGCGAGGAAGCTTGAGAAGAACGCTTTCCCGCTCAGATACCACACGCCCGCGCCGAAAAACGGCCCGGCGTACGGGTTCTTGTCGAATCCGAACTGGAAATGGCGGCCCCACACGATGTTTTCCAGCACGTCGATGAAGTCGTTCGCGAGCGCGATGCACGGCAGCACGGTCCAGAAGACCAGCCAGCCGGACAGGATGACGAGGAGAATGCGCGTGAAGTTCACGCCGTCCGCGCCGTGGTCGTTCTCATCGTCGAAAAGATAGTGGCGGAAGAAATTGACGACCGGGTTCGTCTTTTGCGTTTCCGCGGAGGCCGAGGTTGTTTCCAGTTGTGTTGCCTGCTTGTTGTCCATGTGCTGAAACATCCTGTATTTGAGGGAAAATGTGTGCCGGATCGAAGAGGGGAAGAATGCCTTCCCTCTGAAATTTGTTTCAAATAATAAATATAGCATCGTTATAAGGATAATTCAAATCGGAAGGGAAAAGCCGCGGAGTCTCGAATGCAAAAGACGGAAACGTGATTGGGCCCGGCACGCGGTCTTCCGCATGGCTTGAGTTCATGCATCTCCCGTTTCACGAAAAAGGCATTGTTTTGCTTTCTTTCTTGAAATCCGCCGGAATCCTGCTATAGTAATCCGTATTCTTTTTTATGATCATCCTGCCAACGGGAAGCGGATCTTTCCGTTTTTTTTGTTTCCAAAGACGAAAGGGCCTCAGAACATGAACACGACAAAAAGGTACAAGTATCAAATCGGACTTGGTTTATGTGCTTTTGTCATCATGTTGTTCTGTTCGGGGGCTTCCCCGTTCAATCATTTTGCCAGCACAGACGGCTCCGTTTTCATCGTAATGGGGCGAGGCCTGGTGCAGGGAAAGGTGCTATACAAAGACCTCTTCGACCATAAGGGGTTTTATCTGTATCTGATTAACGGGATCGCCGCCATGATCGTGCCGGGGAATCTGTTCGGGCTTTTCCTGATGGAGTGGCTTTTCGCGTTTGTTACGGCTTCGATGGCGTTTTCAATATGCGACTGTTTCCTGAAGGATAAAAAGGCATCGTTTCTTTCCGCCGTTCTGTTCTGCGCTTTCAGCTATCATTACATGGTCTTCGAGGGCGGAAACACAATAGAGGAATATGTTCTGCCGCTTCAGATGGCGGCATTGCTGCTTTTTGTTCGGGCAACTTCCGGCAATGAACCGAATGCGAAACCGGTTTATATGTTCTTGCAGGGGATCTTGGTCGGATTGGTCTTCGGACTGAAACCGAATATGATGCTGATGTGGGGACCGCTCGGTCTTGCAGTCGTTTTTATGCTGATAAAGAAAAGGGAATGGAAGAACGCGGTGCTCAATGTGACGGCTGGGCTGGCCGGTGTCTGCTGCGGCATCCTTCCCGTGGTCCTGTATTTTGCCGTGATTGACGGTCTGGAGGCGTGGTTTTACGCTACATGGTCTTTCAACTTGAGCTATTCGGAAAGCGTTCAGGACAGCATTATCAGGAAGATGGTCAGAGTGCTCCTCAATCCCGTTCAGGGGCTGACTTTTTTCGCTCTTCTTTGTTCCATGTTCATCGTCCTGAAAACGAGGCTCCTGACGAATGTGCACAAGATCGTATATTTCTCCGTCGTCCTTTTTTCCTTTGCGGCGGTTTCGGTTTCCGGGAGGACTTATGGTCATTACTATCAGCATTTGCTGCCGGGATGTCTTCCTCTGTTCTGCCTGGCGGGGGATTTCGTGTCCGGGCTGAGAATTAGAGCTCTTTACTATTATGCATGCATTTGCCTTGTTTTGTGTTCCACAAGTGTCTCCGGCATGCTGATCCCCGAGAGCGTTCTGAATCGTTATTTCGGAAAAAACTTATTGCAGTTGTATACGCTTAGAAAAGATTACAGGGCATGCGCCGCCGTCAAGGCGGAGAAGTGCCCGGACAGCAACGCTGTTTTGGTAACGGGCAACTCGGCGGCGTTTTATGTCTGGCTGAACGTTGTTCCCGATATGAAGTATTTCTATGTGCCGGCGATCCCGTATCAGGTCGATCCGGTTCCCATTGATGCGCAGGAGAACGCGATCATTGAGCATACGGCGGATATGGTGATACTGAACTTTTCGTTCGGAGACAGGGGCAGCCGGACTGTTTTCGCCGAATCCGTCAGGAATGCGGAAGTGCTGAAATCGCTGGAGGAAAACTACGATTTGCAGTACGATAATCCCGAAACCGGGATTGAAATATACACACGAAAAGAAACGCGGATCTGATCTGCTTTTCATTCCGGCAGTACGCCGGACAGACGATTCAAGCCGGCGAGCTTCAGAAAACCGGCAGGTGTGTAGCATGAAGCAAAAAAGACCGGCAGGTCAAAACGGGGGATGTCCGCCGCTTATTGCGCTCAAAAAGATGTGGACGATGTAATACGGCAGCAGCACGAGATCCCCGATGAGCGCCAGCGGAGTCATCAGGATACATGCAGCATGACTCTGTTTTTTGAACTCATCATGAAACCGATGATTCTCCGCTATGATGTCCTTCTGGACTTTTTCGTCGAAGACGGAAGCACGCGGATACACCAGCATGTCGCATTGGTCGCCGTTCACTGTTTCCGGCTGCGGAAACGCGAGGCAGACGTATTGCCCGTAGTCGTGTCCTGTCGTAAGCAGATTGTCCATCTTCGGATAGCCCAATTCGAGCAAACAAGGTTCCTCATGGATCGGCCACTCCTCAATCGGCAGGCGCAGCCGGACCGTGTCTCCGGACCGGATTCCGGATTCGGCGCTCAAGGATGATTTGAGGACATGATCTCCATCCCGGACCAATTCAGCCAGTTCATAAAAGTTTGCTGTTTTTGTTCTGTCCTTGCTTTTGGTCTGTCTGTAGGCAGATGACCAGTTTTCACGCTCCAGGATCACGGGGATCATTTCCTTTCGGGCGGCTTCCAGGTCGATGATCAATGAAACGAGGATGTAAGTGTCTTCCGTCTGAAAAAACGGCTGGCTGAGCTCCGTTTTTTTGAGGCATGAATAAACGAGCTTGTTCCCGTCCTCGGAATACTCGTAATACCGGTCGTAAAGAGTTGTCTTCTTGCGTCCGATGTTCCACGCGTTTTCGATACAGTATCCTTTCAGCAGGAAATCAACGATGCCGAACAGAAGAACAAAAAGCAGCAGGGGAATCCATTTCGTGATCTTTTTCCGCTTCATTTTCAGTCGTTCCTTTCGAAAAAGGGTCTGTCGTTCAGGCCGAAGAAAAACGGAATGTCAGGAAGCGGATGCTTTTGCGGCGGCAAGCTCCGCGCGGCGCTTCCTGACGAGGTATTTTGCGGAAACGGCTTTGGGGCGGCCGTGCTTGTCGGCGATGACGGCCTTGTAGCCGAGTTTCGCCTTGCGTTCCATTTCTTCATCCACAGCTTCCTGCAGAGTTTTTACAACCATTTTCATTTCATCGCTCATTGTGACCATGGCCTAATACTCCTTGCATTTTTGAGAATCGGTCTGCATCCTGAACAATGACAGGATGACCAAACTCTTTTTCAAATATGGGGATGATCTGCTCTTCGGAATTGTCCACACATCTCGTATGGTCGCAGACCTCGGCATAATCAAACAGATTCCGTATGCTCCGGGGATACCGCCTGACGATATCTTCTGCCGGGATGTCATGTCCGCCTTCCAGAACCCGATGACGAACTCTTTGCGCGGAAAACTCGGCATCGGGGATATAGAGGTAAAACAGCGTGACGATCCAGCCCGATTTGCGCCATTCGACGATACGGGGCAGATAGGTGCGCCCCGAAAGCGTGGTTTCGAAGGCAAAATCATTCCGTTCCGCTATTTTCCGGTTCAGAGTTTCGAGAAAGATCTTGCTTGCCCTCAGCAATCCCGCCTCGTAGTCGAGGGGAGACAGCCCCTTAGCGATCTCATCGGCGTTGATGAAGTCCCGGCAGAACACGATCCGTGGAAGATATTTCAGCGCAAACGTGGTTTTTCCGGCTCCATTGGGGCCGGCCACCACGTAGCAATGTGGTTGTTTTCCGTGTTTCATGCGTCCTCCGAGACTCTGAGAAGTGTCGTAGATAATATACCACGCCAAACAGACTTTTCAAACTTATGATAAAACCCGTTCATTCACTGGCGGGCGCCGCGTCCGGTGCGTCCGTCGCGGCTGCCGGGCATCCTGCGGCCGGGGCCGAAGCTCTGACCCTGCGCGGGCTGTTGTTGACCGGGGCGGCGGCCGGGCTGGAGCTGAGTTTGAGGCTGCGTCTGCTGATTCTGCTGTTGCGCCTGCGTCTGCGGCTGTGCCTGCGTGCGCGGCCTCGGGTTCTTCGGGTCGGGGCCGATGGTCACGATGAGGTCGCGTCCGTCGACTTCGATGTTGCTGATGTCGAGCCCGGAGGGGGCGCCGTCCCACCAGAGGCTGTCCGGCTTGGAGGTGTCGTTGAAGACGACGCGGTCCGGCGGGTAGAAATAATCGGTGGCAATGCCGTTGCAGTCCCTGCCGTGCTGCTGGTGCCCGAAGGTGCCGGGACAGGGCTTTTCGAGGAGCGGTTCGCCGCCCGCCTGTTCGAGCGAGATCTCGTAGTGCTTTTCCTTCGTCATCTCCTCGTCCTCCTCCATGTCGGTCACGGCGTCGTCGACGTGCCAGATGGCGAGTCCGTGCGAGGGGAGCGCGCGGTAGAACGACGTGTCGGCGTTGCGGTTTTCGAGGAGGAAATACTCGTCCGGGTTGTCGGGGTTGCGGTAGATGTAGCCGTACTCGCTGGAGGCGGGGATCCGGACCTTGCCTTTGCCTGGCAGGGGGAGCGCCTTCAGCCAGCCGAGGCGGTAGCGGAACGCCCCGGCGAGGGCGGTCGGGTTGGTCTGAAGCCCGGTGATGCGGTCGTACATGCCGATGCCCATGATGCAGTGGTTGCCGAGGCCGTGCGAGACTTTCTGCTCGTTCTTCGGCGTCTTGTCGCTCTTCTCGCCGTAGTCGACGTAGTCGAGGATGTCGAACGTCTGGTGCATGATCTCGTGGATCAGGATGCTGACCGTGGGGCTGTCCTGGATGCCGCAGATCAGCACCTGCATGCTGTGCAGGCCGCCGGGCAGCCGGATCTGGTCCATCGGCGTGAACCAGTGCGCCTGCGGCCAGAGGCCGTCGAACGAGCTGTTGCGCGAATAGAGCACGCAGGCGGACCGGATGGTGCCGTCGGGTTCCTTCGAGACGGTCGAGAGGTCGAACTCCTTCGGGAGCTTCGCCATCGCCTCCTTGATGAGCATGTCCGCGCCGCGGTAGTTCAGCGCCTTCTGATAGTAGTCGCGGTTGTGGTCCGCCACGACGTAGTCGGAGACGAGGTATTTGAGGTTGCAGCGCCCGTAGGACTGGTTGTCGACGAAATCGTGGATCGAGCAGGAATTGCCGTATCCGCGGTAATTCTTTTCGTTCAGGAAGAACTCCACTTTCTCCTTCGGGATGATCACGTCCGGCGGATCATCCGGGAACTTCACGAGCACGGCGAGCCCGGTGATGACGTCCTGGTGGAGCGGCGTCTGCGCGTACTGCCGCGGCGTTTTCGGGATGTTCGCGGCGGGCTTCAGCGCGAGGCGGAATCCGGCGTCGAACACGGGGACGGCGGCGTCGACGGGCCGGCAAGCGGTCGCGGTGCAGTCCTCCGGCGAACAATGCCAGGAGCCGCCGCGCATGGCGCAGAGGTCGCCCTTGTACGCGGCGGAGAAATCGCGCATGAACCAGTCGAGGCAGAGTTCCTGCACGTTTCCGTGCATGTCGTAGAGGCCCCAGGCGTTGGGCGCTTTCAGGCCCTTCCCGGACACGGACGGCGCGGAGACGAAGGAGTTGCCGCGGTACCAGGCGACCTCGCCGAGCGCGTTGGAGACGTTGTTCCGGGCGCGCAGATCGCGGCCGTTGTTGAGCTCGGTCGTCGTCCCCGCGCGGCAGGCGTATTCCCATTCCGCCTCGTTCGGGAGCGTGAACCGGTAGCGGAACGAACCCGGCAGCGACTTGTTCAGGCGGGCGCAGAATTCCTTCGCCTGTTCCGCCGAAACGTCGTACACCGGGAGGTCAGGGCCGATCCCGAACACCTTCCCGCCCGGACGCGCCGCCTCGGAAAGCTGTTTCTGCGTGGTCCGCATGACCGCCTGCCACTGCGCCTGCGTCACCTCGTATTTTCCGACGGACAGCTCGTTCTCCTTGAACTTGTAGACCACGCGCCCGTCCTTGTCGACAGTCTCGTTCGGCTGCGGCTTACGGTTGACCTCCATCGCGATGGATCCGGCGGGCAGCGTGACGAGTTCGAGCGGGATCTCGCCGGGGAGCATGAAGCGGATGGACGGCAGCGCGCCTTCCTTGTGTTCGTAGATGGGCGTGATGGCGGACGCGCAGGAGGCGTTCAGCAGCGCGGCGATGCAGAGAATGCCGGAGAGCAGGGCGGAACGGATGCCGGTCGGGCGGATCGGGGTCGTCATGAGGCGGAAAGTCCTTTCGGTCGGGGGAAAGAAGCAGATGGTTTGTTTTAAAACTGATCCTTTATTATAGCATGCCCGCGCGGGTTTGTCAAGCGCGTGAGGAAACCGTTTTCCGGCGTTTTTCGACGGGATGCGCGCCATAGTGTTCCCGCGCCGAAACTTGACCAGCAAATTTGACCAGGTCGCATTTTCCAGCGGTTTCCCCGGAAAAAGTGTATGCCGCGCAGGAAAAGACGCTGGAAAAAACTGCGCATGCAATTATAGTAATCGGAAAATGGGTGTGCAAAAACTCCGCCGCAAGGGGGGTGCGGAGCGTGTGCATCCCGGACCAAATCAAAACAGGAGGGAATTCATCCATGAAAGGTCTGACCCAGAAACAGAAAAACATCATCGAGTTCATCAACGAATTCATGACCACGCAGGAAATGGCGCCGACCATCTACGAGATCGCCGAGCATTTCCACATCAAGACCTCGACCGTCTTCGCCCACATCCGGGCCCTGCAGAAGAAAAACTACCTCACGCGCAGCTCGAAGGCGCGCAGCATCAGCCTGTCCCACCCGAAGAAACGCTCGCGCTTCCCCGCCGGCGTCCAGTCCATCCCGTTCCACTGCATCGGCGAGGCGTCCGCGGCGGAACCCGGCGACAAGACGCTGGTGTGCGACGTGACGCGCCTCCTCGACAGTCCCGCGAAGGAAGACCTCTACGCCGTGCACGTGCACGGTTCGGACCTGAACAGCAGCGGCATTTTCGACGGCGACATCCTGATCGTGAAGAGCAATCCGGCGACCGTCAGCGGCGAGGACATCGTCGTGGCGGAAGAGAACGGACGCGAGATCCTGAAGCAGGCGAAGGACGCGATCGTCAACGGCACGCTGTCCGACGCGCCGAACGTCAAGGGCGTCGTCGTCGGGCTTCAGCGCCGGATCGCCAGGACATAACGCGCCCATCCCGTCCCCCGTTTCCCTGATTCTCCCGTCTTGTTCCCGTTACCCGCCAGTCCGTACAGGCCGGCGGGTTTTTTGTGTCAAAAAAACGATTTCGGCTTGACATTGAGCGGGAAAGGTGTTATATTACTTAGCAAGTAAGTCATTTTGAAAACTGAAATCATTAGTTTGCATCCTTTCTCGAAACGAATGAGGTGATTATGAAACATCCTTCTTCTTTCCTTCTTCTTGCCGCGGGTTTCCTCTGCGGCCTCGCCGCATGCTCCAAGCCCGAACAGGACGACGCCCAGGCCGGGACCGTCTACCGGATCAAAGTCCAGACCGCTCAGGCGCAGCCGCGCCATTTCCGCAAACAGATCCGCGTGCAGGGCACGGTCCAGGCGTATATCTTCGCGGACGTCGCGGCGCGTTCCGCCGGGAACATGGAACTGCTTGTCGAGGACGGCGACGCGATCAAGGCAGGCCAGACGCTGTTTCTGATCGACCAGGCGAACCTGAAGAACCGCGTGGCGATGGCGAACCAGTCGCTGAAGGTGATCGAGGAGACGTACAACACGACGCGTCTGGATGTCGACATCGCGAAGACCCAGCTCGACAAGGCGCAGAAGGATTACGACCGCAACCGGAGGCTTCACGACGAGCACGCGGTGTCCGACAACGCGTTCGAGACCTTCGAGGTCGCGCTCGACAAGGCGCAGAAATCGTACGAGAAGGCGGAGGCGGTGCTCCGCTACACCGCGGCGAAGGTCGACCAGGTCAAGCTCGAGCTTGCGATCGCCACGAAGGACCTCAGCGACGCCACGGAAAAAGCCCCCTACGACGGCGTGGTCGCGGTCAAATATCGCGAGAACGGCGAGTTCATCAACCGCGGCGTGAACGTCATCCGCATCAACGACCCGAGGAAACTCCGCGCCGCCTGCCTCATCAGCGCCGTGTATTTCGAGGCGATCAAACCCGGCGAGACTCCGGTCACCGTGAGCTTCCACGGCAAGACGGTCGAGGCGAAGGCCGACTGGTGCAGCCCCGTCATCGACCCGCTCAGCCGCACGTTCACGATGCGGTCGTACCTGCCCGAGGGGACGCCGCTCATGGACGGCATGCTGGTGGACGTCGACATCCTGCTTGCCGAGCGCGACGGCACGGGCGTGCCGCGCGACGCCGTGATCCTGAAGAAGGGCGGCAAAAGCGCGGTCTTCGCGGCGCAGGACGGCAAGGCGCGGGAGATCGAGGTGGAGACCGGCATCGCTTCCGACGGGTTCATCGAGATCCTGAATCCCGATGCGATTGAGGGAAAAGACATTATCGTTTCCGGCCAGTATTTCGTGAACGACGGCTCCGCCGTGACCGTCACGAACGCGAAGTGAGCATGGAGGCCGTCCCATGACACTCAGCCAGCTTTCCATTCGCCGGAAGGTCGCCGTGACCTGCGTCATCCTGATGCTGGTCATCCTCGGCCTGTTCGCATACAAAAAGATCGGCATCGACCTGCTGCCGAAGTTCGACGTGCCGTACGTGCAGGTCACGGCGGTGTATCCCGGCGCGTCGCCCGAGGAGATCGAGGTCGACGTGGCGCGCCGCATCGAGGACGCGATCGCCTCGATCGAGGGGCTGAAGCACATCACGACCGTCTGCATGGAGAACGCCGCCGCGCTCACGCTCGAATTCGAGCTCGGCACCGACGTCGACGTCATGATCCACCAGGTCCGCGAGAAGATCAACACCATCATGGACGATTTCCCGTCCGCCGTGAAGACGCCGCAGCTCAGCAAGATCAACATCAACGCCATTCCGGTCGTCACGCTCTTCCTCACCGGCACGCGTACGCTCGACGAGATGTACGACTACATGGACGACAAGCTCTCCGACCAGTTCTCCTCGATCCCGGGCGTCGGCGAAGTCCGCATCCACGGCGGCAACGAGGTCCAGCTGCACATCATCCTGAACCGCGAGAAGATGGCGGCCGCCAACCTCACGGTCGCCGAAGTGATCCAGCGCGTCGCCACGAACAACGTGAAGCTCCCGGTCGGCCGCGTCCGCGAATCCGGCCGCGAGATCAGCCTCACCTACAACGCCGAATTCCAGGATCCCGAGGACGTGAAGAGCCTCGAGATCGGCACGCAGGCGGGAAAACGCCTCTACCTCGGCGACATCGCGGACGTCCAGCTGATCTCCAAGGAGATCCGCCAGGAGGGCTACTACGGCGACGAGCTCGGCGTCTGCATCGAGATCATCAAGCGGAGCGACGCCAATGCCGTGAAGGTCATCGAGGGCATCCGCAAGAAATACGACACGCTGAACGGAGGCGGCATGCTTCCCGGCGGGATGCGCCTCACCTGGTTCAAGGACACCGGCAGCTTCATCCGGGCGTCCGTGGCGGATTCGTGGCAGAGCGTCCTGCTGGGCATCCTGCTGACCGCCGTTCTCATTTTCCTCTTTCTGCACGAAGTGCGCCCCACGCTCATCATCTCCATCACGATGCCCGTCTCGGTCGTGATCACGTTCGCCGCCATGGACCTGATGCACTACACGTTCGACATGATGACGCTCGTGGCGATCGGGTGCTCCGCGGGCATCCTCGTGGCGAACTCGGTCGTCGTAATCGAAAACATCATCAAGAAGCAGCACGAGGGCCTGCCGCCCGCCGAAGCCGCCGCGAAGGGCGCGGACGAGGTGCTCGTGGCGGTGGCGGCGTCCGCGCTGACGAACGTCGTGGTGTTCGTGCCCGTCGCGCTGATGAAATCGGTCATCGGTCTCCTGATCGCGCCGTTCGCGGGCGTGATGGTGATCGCCACGGTCGTTTCGCTGTTCGTGAGCTTCACGCTGACCCCGCTGCTGGCGTCCATCCTGCTGAAGGACGCGGCCGGGCCGCGCGCGTGGCAGAAGGCGCTGTTCTGGCTGTGGGACAAGGTCTACGACCTGATCACCGCCGCCTACGGGCACACGCTCGGCACGATCCGCAGGTTCAGCGGCATCGTGATCATCCTGATCTTCGCCGGCTGCTTCCTCATCATGCGCGCGGTCCTGCCGAACGTGAGCATGTCGTTCATGCCGGACAACGACAAGGGCGAGATCTCCATCGAACTGGAATTCCCCGCCAACTACAGCATCGACCAGACGCGCGCCTGCACGCTGGCGGTCCTCAAGGACGTCCAGGCGCTGCCGTGGGTCGTGAAGACCGGCGTGACCGTCGGCTACCGCAACGTGATGCCCGGCCAGGTGCCGGAGGGCGTCCATCTGGCGGAGATCGCGATCATCGGCAAGCAGAAGAGCGAACGCGAACCGATCCAGGAGCTTGTGGCGCAGATACACGATCTTCTGAACACCAAATATGAAAACGTGCTGTATTCGCTGACGCTCCCGAAGGCGACCGGCGTGTCCGGCGTGGACATGACGGCGTTCGTCTCCGGCGACGACTTCGACAAGCTCGAGGAATACGCCCTGCTCGGCGCGAAGATCCTGCGCGAATCCGGCATGGCGCAGGACATCGACACCAGCGTCCGCACGCGCAAGCCGCGCATCGTGCTGAAGCCGAACCGCACCATCATCAAGGATCTCGGCGTGGACGCCGCCACGCTCGGCACCTCGCTGGTCGGCTACTACGAAGGCATCGAGTCCGGCACGTTCAAGGTCGGTGGCCGCAGCTACGACATCCGCGTGAAGACCGAGGACGTCCCCGGTTTCGACCAGGCCGCGAACATCGTCGCCGGGTCGATCAACGGCAAGCCGATCGACCTCGACGTGGTCGCGTCGCTCGAAGCCGACCCCGTTTCCATCGCGCTGATGCGCGAGGACAAGATGCGCGGCGGCTGGATCTACGCGAACCCGGCGCCCGGCTACACCATGAACGACGTGATGCAGCTGCTGGAACGCAAACTCGCGCCGCAGCTGGACCAGGGCTACGAGCTGAAGTTCTTCGGTCAGGCGGAAATGATGCGCGACGGCGCGAGCGAATTCGTCTCGGTCTTCGCGATCGCCATCATCATGACCTACCTGCTGATCGCCGCGCTGCTCGAATCCTGGACGCGCCCCATCCTCATCATGTTCACCGTGCCGCTCGGATTCGTCGGACTCTTCCTCATCATCTTCCTCGCGCACTCCTCGCTCTCCATGGTCGGCATGCTCGGCGCCGTCATGATGATCGGCATCGTGGTGAACAACGCCATCCTGATCCTGGACGAGACGCGCATGCTGGAGCTGTCCGGCGTGACCAGCCACGAAGCCATGACGCAGGCCGCGAAGAACAAATTCCGCCCCGTCGTGATGACTTCCATCGCGAGCGTCGCCGGCATGCTGCCCATGGCGTTCGGGCGCGGACTCGGCTCCGAACTCCGGTCCAGCTGCGGACTCGGCGTGGTCGGCGGACTGGTCTTCGCCTCCGTCCTCACCGTCTACCTGATCCCCGCGCTGTTCTACAAGTTCGTCTACGACACCGCGTTGCCGAAAGCGACCGTCGGACGCCGCCTGATGTGCTTCTTCGGATTCCGTCCGAAAGGCTGACGCGGGAAAATCGTCCGGTTCCATGCCGGGGCCGGACACCATTTTTCCCGTCGGAAAAGGCCGAAAGAATGAAAAAAACGTGAAACCGGCTTGAAAGAGACGGAAAATGGTGTATATTATATTTTACGTTTATCGAAAAATCATACAAACAATATCAAGATAGCTCGGAGGAACCCATCATGAGCAACGTTTGCGAAATCTGCGGAAAGCACAAAGTCCAGGGCGGACACATCATCCGCCGCGGTCTCGCCAAGAAAAAAGGCGGCATCGGTATGCACGTCGTGAAAAACACCACCCGTACCTTCACGCCGAACATCCAGACCATCCGCGTGGTCGAGAACGGCAACACCGTCCGGAAAAAAGTCTGCACGGCTTGCATCCGGAGCGGAAAAGTCCAGAAAGCCTGCTGAGGAACCTTTTCCCGCGCTTCACGGGCTTTGCCTGAATCGCACACTGAAAGCCGCTTCGGACGCAAGCCGCGTCCCGGAGCGGTTTTTGTATTTTAAATTTTGACATTCTCTTTTTGTCTGCTATATTATTCTGCGTAACGCAATCAAATCCCATTTTCACTATTTCATACCGGCCGGGCGCGGAAACGTCCCTGCCGCTTCCAACCAGAAGGAGAAACCATCATGGCAAAAAGCAAAACCGGTCTCATCTTCAAGATCATCCTCGGCATCCTCGTTGTCCTCATCGTCCTCGTCGTTGCCGTTCTCTTCTTCATTGACCCGCTTGCAAAGAATGCGCTGGAAAAGGGCGCGCCGCTGATCCTCGGCACCAACGTCTCCGTGGAGCGCATTCACATCGAGCCGCTCAACGGCCGCGTGGAGATCACGAACCTGATCGTCGACAATCCGGGCGAATCCTATTCCTCCGAGTATGCGATCAAGCTCGGCGACATCATCGCCGACATCGACATCAACACGGTCCTGAAGGACAAGATCCGCATCGAGGAGATGTTCCTGAAGGACGTCAACGTCGTCTATGAGACGAACGTGATCAACAGCAACCTTCAGGAGATCCTCGACAACGTGAAGAAGCTCGACACCGCCGAGAAGACCGAGAAGAAGGAAGACAAGACCGACGACAAGGAGTCGAAGGAAAAGACGCTCCAGGTGGACCTCATCGAACTCAGCAGCGTCGGCGTCACGGTCCAGGCGAAGGGCGCCGCCGCCGGCCTCCCGATCAAGGTCACCATCGACCCGATGACCAACCTCGGCACGGATGAGGAGGGCATCACGCCCGTCGGCCTCACGCTCCGCATCCTCGGCGCCATCGTGACGACCGCCATCAAGACCGCCGGCGGATCCGTCGGCGATGCCGCCGCCGCGATCGGCGATGCCGCGACGGATGCCGTCGCAGGCGCCACCAGCGCCGCCGTCGATGCCGCCAACAGTGCCGTGAACGATGCGACTAACGCCGTCGGCGGTGCCATAAAGGGGCTTTTCGGCGGAAAGAAAGACGATGCCGCCGAAGCCCAGCCGCAGGGCAACTGATCCCGATCATTGACAAACTGAATCCGCCTGTCCGTTGAGCGGGACGGCGGGGAAGAAAGGAAAACAATCATGCGCAAAGCGTTTTGCTGTCTGCTGTTCTTTTTGCTGACTGCCCTGCCGTTCCTCTGCGGAGCCTGGGAGACCAAACAGGCCGTCGACAAAGACGGATTCCCCTACGAATTCATCCCCGACGATCCGTTCTCCACGCGCACCTATGTGCTGGAGAACGGCATGAAGGTGTTCCTCTCCCGGAACACCCTCGAGCCGCGCATCACCTCGCTGATCTCCGTGCGAGTCGGGGGCGCGGACGACCCGGAAGCCTCGACCGGCCTCGCCCACTACTTCGAGCACATGATGTTCAAGGGCAACGGCGTGCTGGCGTCGCTGGACTGGGAAAAAGAGGCGCCGCTGCTCGACAAGCTCGCGGAGCTGTTCGACCAATACCGCAAGGAGACCGACGCCGACAGGCGCGCCGCCATCTACCGCGAGATCGACAAGGTCTCCGGCGAGGCCGCCCAGTATTCCAACGATGAATACTGGACGCTCGTGCGCGGCCTCGGCGCGACCGACACCAACGCCTGGACCGGATACGACGAGACCGTCTACATCAACAACATCCCGTCCAACGCGCTCGACAAGTATCTCTACCTCGAATCCGTTCGCTTCTCCTCCATCGCGCTCCGCAGGTTCCACACCGAGCTCGAAGCCGTCTACGAGGAGTTCAACCGCTCCCAGAACAACGACGGACGCCGCGCCTCGACCGCGCTCCGCAAGGAGCTTTTCAAGTCGCATCCCTACGGCCGCGACATCCTCGGCCTGCCGGAACACCTGAAGAGTCCGTCCATGAGCGACATCGCGCTGTTCTTCTTCGAGTATTACCAGCCCGCAAACATGGCGATCATCCTCGCCGGCGACCTCGATTATGAAGAGGCGATGCGCTCCATCCGCAAGTATTTCGGCGTGTTCCGCACCGACCTCGCCAAGCAGCAGGAAGCCCGCAAGACCCTCGGCGAGAGCGGACGCGTCCGCCGCGAACAGCCCATCGAATCCGTCCGCACCGCTGAAGTCTTCGGCCCCGACGCCGAAAGCATCCAGCTGGCGTTCCGGTTCGATGCCGACCGCGACACCCAGGTCATGCTGGAGATGATCGACAGCATCCTGAACAACAACCTGTGCGGCATCATGGAGCTGAACCTGGAACTGCCGCGCAAGGTGATGTCCGAATCCAGCGGCGTCCACGCCATGCGCGACTATCTGCTGCACGTTTTCGCGGCGGAACCGGCGCAGGGCAAGACGCTCGAAGAGACGCGCGACCTGATCCTCGGCGAACTCGAAAAGCTCAAACGCGGCGAGTTCCCCGACTGGCTCCCCGGCGCCATCGTGAACAACCAGCGCATGTCGCTCATCACGATTTCCGAAGACGCCTCCACCGCCGCCCATGTGCTGAACAACGCGTTCATCGAGGGACGTCCGCTGGTCGACCAGCTGAACGACATCGACGCGATGGAGAAGATCACGAAGGAGCAGATCACCGAGTTCGCGAAGAAGCACTACCGCGACAACTACGTGATCGTCTACAAGCGCCAGGGCGAGGCGAAGGACATCGTGAAGGCCGTGAAGCCCCCGATCACGCCCGTGCCCGTCCATGAGGAACTCTCCGAGTTCGGGCGCAATTTCGAGCTCCTGCCCGTCGAGCCCGAAAACGGCCCGGTCTACGCCGACCTCGAAAAAGACCTGCACATCACGCCGCTTGCAGACGGCATCACCCTCTTTACCTCCAAAAACGACATCAACGAACGATTCTCCCTCTCGCTCCAGTTCCCCGTCGGCACGCGCATGGACAAGGAACTCGCGCTCGCGCTCGGCTGGATCGACGAACTCGGCACCGACAAGTACACAGCCGAGGAACTCCGCCAGGAGTGGTTCAAGCTCGCCGCCCGCATGGGGACGTTCGTGGAGACCGACCGCTGCGGCTTCACGCTGAGCGGCCTTCAGCGCAATTTCAAGGAATCGCTTGCGCTGTTCAACCACGTGATCTCCAACGTGAAGGCCGACGCGGAATCGTACAAGACGCTGGTCGACGCCGTCGAGAAGAGCCGCGCCGACCGTCGGTCGAGCCGCAGTTCGCGCCTGTCCGCCGCGTCCGGATTCGCGATCTACGGCGGCCCGGAGAACTATTCCGCCGACATCCTGCCGGTG
Organism: Lentisphaeria bacterium; assembly: GCA_017455665.1. Lineage (GTDB taxonomy): Bacteria > Verrucomicrobiota > Lentisphaeria > Victivallales > UBA1829 > UBA1732. The sequence goes on along the minus strand of JAFSZN010000143.1, from coordinate 13,145 downwards.
AAGAAAATGCGCGAGATCGACCCCGAGAAGCTGATCGGACGCATCCACGGACTGCGCGGCTTCACGCATGACGTGGTGTATTACGGCCCGGTCGACGACAAGGAGGTCAAAGAGCTTTTGAGCGGCGTCATCGACCCGAAGGGCGCGCCCGGCACGTTCCCGAAGACCAAATTCTTCCAGGCTGTCGAGCCGGAAGAGGATATGGTCTACGTGGTGGACTATCCCGGCGCGGCGCAGGCGGAGATCGAGGTCGTCCGCCTCGACGGCAAGTATCAGGACAAGCCCTATGCCTTCGAAGACATCTACTCCACGCTCGAATCCCGCACGTTCATGAACGAACTGCGCGAACGCCAGGCGCTGGCGTATTCGGTCGGCGCGGGGTATTCCAACCCCGGACGCGACCCGAACGGCTACTCCATGTCCTACGGCGCGATCGGCACCCAGCACGACAAGTTCTTTACCTCGCTCGACGGCGTGCTCGCCCTGCTGAACGATCCCGAGACCGGAGCCGCCGCGGCGTTCGAGTCCTCGCGCCAGAACCTGCTGTCCCAGTACCGCAACGTCCGCATCCAGAAGGAGAACTACTACGGCGTTCGCCGCACGATGAAGAAGTTCGACCTGAAGGAGGAGTCGCGCAAGACCGCCTACGAGGGGCTGCTCAAGATGAGCATGGACCAGTATCTCGACGAGGCGAAGAAGCGCGTTGCCGGAAAGAAGAACATCATCCTCATCCTCGCCGACCTGAAGCAGATCGACCAGGACGCCCTCAAAAAGTACGGCAAGGTCCGCATTCTGAAGCTGGACGAACTCTTCCCGAACGACTGATCCCCGCATGAACAACAGGCTTTATACCGTTCTCATCCTTATCGTGGCGGCGCTTATGCTCGCCGCGGCCGTGATTGCCCTGCGGTCGGGGGCGCGCCTCCAGCCGTCCGAGGACGAAACTGAACCCATTGTGGAGGAATGTTCCCGTGCGGAACCGGGCGACACGGCGGATGAACCGGACACACGAACGGCGGATGCCCGTCCGGCGAAGAACCGCAAGTCAGGGAAGAGCCTGGATGAGCGCAATAAAGCCAAGTTCGACGTCGGGGAAATGCGGAACGAGGTCGAAGATATGGTCCGGAAATTCCGCGGCACGCCCGAGGAGCGCCAGGAAGTGATTGAGGAATGCGAGGACGGAAAAGAGCTGATTAAGCTGTTCGGCGAACTCAGCGAATCGTCCATCGAAAAGATGTCGCCCGAAGAGCTGGAAAAGGAGCGCGAGAGTTTCGAGAAGGATTACCGCGCGCAGCTGGACTACATTCAGTCGGGACAGCTTCAGCGCATGCTCAAAACTGCCGAAGAGGAGGAAGTCATCGGCAGCACGATCGAAGCGGTGCAGGAGTTCCTGGAACGGATCGACGGCGCGCTGCATTCCGCCGGCTACTGAAGCCGGAACGGGAATCCGGCTTGGCGTCAGTCACAGGGGAGGGGGCGTACGGATGATGCCGTGCCCTCTCTGTGTTTGTTTCCCGGACGGGCAAACATGGAAAACTGAAGAAACATGGTTTCATGTGTGTCAAACCGGATAGTATCATTTTGAGATTTGAATAGAAGAAATGAAAAATGTGAATCATGCCTTCTCTTTGCGTATAATATTATGATCTTTATTGTGTTCTGTGATATGAAACTTGATATTTCTGCAGAGCGGAAAACGGAAGGATAGAAAATTGTTTTTCTGTTGGGAAATGTTTGATGTGTGCAGAAGAAAAAAATAAACAAAAAAAGTCTAAAACAGAAAAAAAAGGTTGATTTTTCCAATGAGGCGTATATATTATATTAATATTAAAAAACGCGGCATAAGCCGAATTCAGAAAAACGGTGAACCGGAAGAGAAAAACACATGGAACTTTCCAACTTTGAAAATGACGGGATAGCGGTCATCCAAATCAAAGGACATCTCTCCGCGGAGAATGCGGAAACACTGCGGTCCAAATTTCTTGAGCTTTTCGCCACACAGCGAAAATTTGTGTTTGATCTGTCTGAGATGGAGAATCTGGACAGCACGGGGCTCGGAACACTGGTGTTCTGCCTGAAAAGCTGTACGGAATTCAACGGGACCATGAAACTGGCGAACCTCACGCAGCGGGCACGAATGATTTTCGAAATCACGAAAGCCTATCGTATTTTTGACATTTACGACGAGCTGGACGAGGCGATCAAGGCGGCCCGCGAGGCGTAAGCGCCTTGCGCTTCGCATGTACGGAGACGGCGGACAAACAGGCAGAGGTGAAGAATGGGGCTGGGGCTGAACGGCTCGGAATCGACGGAACGGGAAAAGAAAAAGAATCCCGGGAAGGATCGTCGCATGCCCGGCTCTGATGCTTTCCCGGAGCTGGACGGGCTTTCGTTCCTGTCCGGATCGCTTTCCACCCACGCCAAGACTTGTGCGAAGCTCCGCACGAACCTCAAAAAACGCATCCGGATCGTTTCCGTGGACGGAAACCGTGTCTTCAAGCGATGGATGGATGTCTGCGGCAGTTTGTCCGCGATCATTCTGCTGCTTCCGTTTTTCCTGGCCATCGCCGTCTGGCTTAAACTGGATTCGCCGGGTCCGCTCATCTACCGCCAGGTCCGGGTCGGGCTGCACGGCCGCCCGTTTTATTTTTACAAGTTCCGCTCCATGTATGTCGATTCCGATGCCCGCCGGGCAGCTTTGCTGAAGGCAAACGAATCCAAAGACGGCGTGATATTCAAGATGAAAAACGACCCGCGCATCACGAGATGCGGTCGTTTTATCCGGAAATACAGCATCGACGAAGTCCCGCAGTTTTTCAATGTCCTGCTCGGCGACATGAGCCTGGTCGGCCCGCGGCCGCCTCTGCCGTCCGAGGTGGCGCAGTATACGCTCGACGACTGGAAGCGCCTGGATATTCTGCCGGGGATCACATGCATCTGGCAGATCTCTGGACGCAGCGACATCCCGTTCCGGGAGCAGGTCGTGCTCGACAAGGAGTACATCCGCGGGCAGGGGTTCTGGAAAGACGTCCTGATCCTGTTCAAAACGATTCCGGCGGTCCTGGCTGGGAAAGGAGCGTACTGAGATGATGAAAGCGCTTCTTTTCTGTCCGGTCCACGGCAATGCCGGGCTGAAACAGTATTTCCCGGACTATCCGGTCTATCTGCTTCCGTTCGCGAACAAACCCGCGATCGAATTCGAACTTGATTTCTGTTTTCTGAGCGGGATCCGGGATGTCGTGATCGTGTCCGACGAGGAGTCCGGGATCCTGCGTTCCCAGTACAGGAGCGGCGAAACGCTCGGTCTGAACATCCTTTGCGAAGGAACGGGGGCGTCCACTTCGCTGAAACGCGTCATCCAGCAGAAGAAATCGTTTTTCCGCGGATGCGATCTCCTGGTTTTTTCCGGTCTTTTCCTGCCGGAATACGACAAGCGGAATCCGCGGGAACTGAATGTCGGCGCGGATGAAGTGAAGGGGTGTTCGTACGGCGCGGCCGCCTGGTATCTGATCGGACGCGACCGGCTGGAGAATCTGCCGGACGACTGGAACGGTTTCCACGACGGATCGCCGGTGAACGGTTTTGCCGTTCCGGACATCCGCGACTACTACAGGCACAACATGCGTCTTGCCGGAAGCGACATCGAGAAATACAATCTGCCCGGTTTCAGCGAGGGAAGGAACAGTTTTGTGGGGCGGGACGTGCAGATCCCCGGATCGGCGCGCGTCAAGCCGCCGGTCATCCTCGGGAACGGGATCCAGTTCGGGCGCGGCGTACACGCCGGACCGAATATCATCGTGGGCGACAACTGCGTGATCGACAACGGGACGATGATCCGGGACTCGATCATCCTCGGCAATACGTATGTCGGCCGGAACCTTGAGATTAACGGGAAAATATGCGGCGGGAATCGCCTGGTCGATCCCGAAACGGGGATGGTGATCGACGTCATGAATGAATCCGTCCTTTCCGAGATCGAACAGGATGAATACGGACGGTGTCCGCTGCACCAGCGTGCGCTGGCGTGCCTTCTGCTTTTTCTCCAGGCGCTGCCGTATGCCCTGCTCCGACCGTTCCTGGAGTACCACTCCACGTTCGTGGAATGCATGCTTGGAAACGGCGCGAGGCGCACGATGTCCATGAACACGTATGTGCTCCCCCGTGAGAGTTTCGCGGGCAGGCTTTTCCGCAGGCTGACGCTGGATAAGTTTCATCTGCTGCCGCATGCTGTGGCGGGGAAGGTGCGCCTGGTCGGGAATTACCTGCTTGAGGCAAACGTCCGGAATGAGGAACTTATTCGGAATCTGCCCGGCTATGCGCCCGGCATCTTTTCCTACAGCGAATATCTCGGCCATGAAAATGAGCCGTATCAACTCGAACTCGACGAGCAGTATTATGCGTATGCCATGAACTGCTGGTTCAACATCAAAATACTGACGGGAATTCTGCGGCGCAATCTGGGTGCAGAAGGGCGTCCGCTACAGCAGAGAGGAGTATTGGAATGATCTTATCGGATAACGGCAATCTTGAAGTTCCCGCGGCGTCCGGTGCGGAAGGAGCGGGGCAGGAATTGAACGCGCCTGCCATCATCCGGTTTTTCCGTCTGTTCCGGCGCGATATCTGGTGCTGGTTCAACGCTATCCAGAAAATGTGGTGGCTTTTCCTCATTTTCCCGTTCCTGTTCGCCATCGGCATGTTCTTTGTCCGGACGATGACCACGACAAACGTGTATGTGGCGAACTGCGGCATGATCCGCCAGTCCATTTCAGACAACCGGAACGAGATCCTTCCGCCCGGATATGTCAATATCCAGAAATCCGTCATCATGACGCTGTTCAAAAGCCGCGCCGTTCTGGAAGAAACGGTGAAACGCCTCAGCCTTCCCTATACGGCGGAACAACTCTACGGCAACATCGAGGTCAAGTCGGAAAAGAATTCTGATTATTACTATGTGGCCGCATCGTCCAAGGATCCGACGATCGCCGCCACGCTCGCCAATACGCTTGCCGATGTGTTCATCGAGGAGTACAAGAAACTGATCCGGAAGAACCTGGAAGACCTGAACGACAGTTATGTCAGGACCCAGAACGACCTGGAAAAACAGCTCGAAGACCAGAACGAAAAGCTGAAAACCCTGTGCGCCGAGAACAACCTGACGACGATCGAGAGCGACATCGCTTTCAACAACCAGCGGCTGCTTCAGGTCGAAGACCAGCTGACGCGTGCCTCTTCCACTCTGGATTCGGCGAAACAGGCGTTGTATGAGCTTCAGGGGGAACTCGCCAATACGCCGGAGGACGTTGTCACGCACAGAGAGAAAAGCACGGTCGCGGAGGACGAACTGAAGCAGGCGGAAGCTCTTTTGGCGCAATATGAACAGGTTTACGCCGGAAGCAATCCCATCCTGATCCAGCAGAAGAATCTTGTCAAGCAGATGAGAGCCAATATCGAAAAAGTGAAGCAGGAAGAAGAGTCGTTGGAAAACGAAATGAACAGCAAAGTCGTCATTTCGCGAAATCCCGCCTATACGCAGATTCTGGTTTCCATCGCGGCGAAACGCGCCGAGATCACGACTTTGACAAACGATATCAAGCTCAACAATGAGACCGCGGTCCAGCTGCGTGCCAGGCGCGAGCTTCTGTCGTCGATCCAGCCGCTCATCCGTCAGATGGAAGTGGATCTTGCGCAGTACAAGGAGCAGATCAACAAAAACAAGCTTCAGATCGTCACGATCCGCAACTTCCTGGACCGTTCTTTTTCCGACATTTCCATTCAGGAGCTGGCGAAACCCCCGACCGCGCCGCTGGCACGCAAACGCGGCGTCTGGGCGATCATCGGCTTTATTCTGGGAACGTTTATCGCGCTTTCGATCATTTTCGGCTGCGAGTTCTTCAATTTGACGATACGTTCCAGCGTCGACATCGAACAGGCTCTCCGGATCAAGACGCTGGGGCTGATCCCCGTGCTGGAACAAGCTCACCGTGCCAATTATTACAGCGCCCTTCAGACAATCATCAGCAACGGCGAAGAGTATTTCTCCAATATTTCGCCGGACCATCCCCTGCTGGTCGTGTTCGCGCCGAACAAGCGCTCCGACCTGGATGAGAAGATAAGGGAGGAGTTCTGCGAGACGCTGAAGATCCGCCTCGGGTGCAAATATGTGGTGATCACGCCCCTGATTGAGGATGCCGAAGCGCCGGCGAATCCGGCGCCGGTGCTGATCAATGATTACCTGTATCAGTTCACCGATGAGGCACCGAAGCCGGACAAGGACCGCCGCGTTTTCTTCAAGCTTGACGACCTTTCGTTCATCTCGCCGCTGACCGGCGACCAGATCCAGCGAGTGAAAACGGCGTACAAGAACGTTTCCCTGATCGTATGGGACCTTTTTGATTTTGAACTGCACCGGCAGCTCTTCGCAGAAATCGCCCACAATGCTGACCTCACGATCATTCCGATGAAATATGCGCAGACCTCGAAACTGAGCATCTACAGAATCCTTCAGTTCCTGAAGTCGTTCCACGTCACCAACATCGTCGGATTCCTCTACAATATCAACAACAAGCACTACAGCAAGGTGAGTTTATGATTTTCAAAATCCATCGGATCGCGCTTCCCCTTCTGTCCGTTCTTTCCCTTGTCGTGACTTCATGCAACAATACTCCGTTCGGTGGCATCGCCGTCCCCGGCATGACATCCGTTATCCCGAAAGAGACCAGGGACTCCTATTCGATCCAGGAAGAACTGAAGGCGCTTCATGTCGTGAATCCGGTTCCGTATGAGATCCGTCCGGGTGACACGTTTCAGCTGTCCGTATACAACCAGCCTTCTCTGACGTCCAACATCCTGGTCGCTCCGGACGGGACGGTCAGCCTGCCTCTGGTCGGGATCGTCAAGGTCTCCGGAATGAATATGGAAGACGCCACCAACCTGATCGAAGAGAAGATCTCCAAATATCTGAAAACGCCGATCGTTTCGTTGGCTCCCCAGTCCGTGAGCGGTTTCTATTTTACCATCGCGGGGCGTGTCAACCGGCCGGGCAATTACGGTGTTTCGATCGGGCAGACCCACCTTCTTGATGCGATCTCCCTTGCCGGCGGATTCGAAAAAGGGCAGTTTCATGGCGACACCGTGGAGCTTGCCGACCTTGACAACGCCTACATCAAACGGAACGGCAAACAGCTGCCCGTGGATTTCAAGAAGCTGGTGTATGACGGGGACGACCTGAACAATATTCCCCTTCTGAACGGAGATTACATCTATGTGCCGTCCACCATGAGCGGATACATTATCTTCCTGGGGGAAGTCGGCAGCAATACTTATGTCGGCTTTTCCGAGGGGATGACGCTTCTGCAGGGGCTGTCCTATGTGAACGGTTTGAAGTCGGATACGTACAGCACATATGTCCGGGTCATCCGCGGCGGCATGGAGAATACCGTTGTCTATACGGTCAACATCGACCAGATCCTGAATGGGAAAATGAAGGATTTCGCCTTGAACGCGAACGATATCATCTACGTGCCGCAGGATGGTTTCACCAAGTGGAACACGATAATCCGGAAGCTGCTGCCGACCCTCCAGCTCGTCAACCTTCTGGCAGGTCCGTTCGGATCGACCATTCTCGGGTATTTCAGCCTCTGACGCGTTCCACCCGGACCAGGTGCGGATATGTCACTCATAAAGATCGTAGCATTCTTGTTTCTGTTCTTGTATCTATTGCCGTTCATGACGGCATTATGCTGCTTCTTTCCCGTGGTCCGGCATATCTTTTTCGCGGCGATGGTTTATTTCACCAGCAACGAATTCTCGCTCAATATTCTGCCGATGCCGGAATGGAGGGGGTCGGCACGCGGATACGCGTTTACAGCCGTCTACCTTTTTGCCGTTCCTGTTCTGCTGAGTTCGTTTTTTATGCCGCAGTATAAGGTGCGGTTGTTTCCGCCGGGGGCTTTCTTCTATTTCCTGTACTACCTGGCGGTCCTTCTTTCCGGCATGAATGCGATACACAAACATCAATGGGGGTTCGAAGTCTTTAAGATGTTCTGGATGTATGTCACATTCCTTGCCGCGTTCAATTTCCTGAACAACTGCAAGGATCTTTCCTTTTTTGTTTATGTGGTCAGCATTGTCCTGCTTATTCTATTCTTCGTCGGATTCAAGCAAAAATACATGGAATCGAGATTCCAGATCAGTTCGACATTTCCGCACCAGAATTCGCTTGCGCTTTATCTGGAGGTCTTCGGGCTTCTTATGCTCGGGACCCTGATGAACGAGCAGATGAACAAAGTGCTGTTCATGTTGGTCCTGGGGGCGTTCGGCGGATCCGTCCTCCTGATCCTTTTTACGTTTTCGCGAGGCGGCTTCGTCATCTTTTTCGGCGGCATCGCCATTGTCTGCGCCCTTTCCATCCTGTGCAACGGCTTCTCCCTCAGAAGACTGCTGCTGATGCTGATCGGCCTGACATTCATGCTGTGCGTCGTGGGATATGCGCTGCCGCGCATTATCCAGCGTTTCACGAAAGCTCCGGAATCATCCAAAACGACCCGAATCGCGCTTGCCCTCGCATCAAGGAGAATGGCGAACGATTACACGTTCGGTGTTGGCGCAAACAACTACAGCGAGTATTCCGGCGGCGACGGGAAATACGATTATGCGCGAGAGCTGTATCCGAACGGGTATCCCCAATACGGCGGAATCGTCGAAACGATCTACCTCCTTGTCGCCGCGGAGTGCGGCTGGTTCGGGCTGACCGTTCTTGCCCTCTGGTTCCTGTACTATTATTTTTCAACGATGATAAGCGTGATCGTGCTTCGGAAAAAACCGTGTTCCGGCATAGCCATCGGGCTCTTTGCCGGGCTCACCTGCTGGTACTGGCATTCCTCGCTGGAATGGAGCCTGAAGCAGTACAATAATTTCTCGCAGCAGATGATCGTATACGCCCTCGTCGGCGTGATCGCCGTCAACCGGAAGAACATCAAGGCCGCATACGAACGGATGCTGGAAAGACAGGCGGAGAAAGCCGGGAAGAAGAAAAAGCTTCCTTCCTCGAAACCGCAACAGCCAAATCCGAGTCCGGCTGCTGTTTCCTGAGGCGCAGGTTTCGCAAAACGGTGCGTCGTTGGCTGGTCTACTGTGAGATTCTCATGCTGCGGAAGCGCAGGACGGAGCCGTCTTCCGGTTCCAGGTCCACGCGGACCGGCTGGATGCGGGAACGGTACAATCCGATTCCGGTGTGTGGATTCGGATTGCGAACCTGCATAGCCGGGTTGTCCAGCTCGATCTTGTAATCCTTCATGTCCTCGGAATCCACCTGAATGGAGGCGATCTCGGTTGAGGTCGGCGTACCCCCGACGAGCACGAACCGGGGTGGGATCGTACCCTGGCTCCTGCGCAAAACGATCCGCCCCTTGCCGGATGCGCGGACGGTGACGGTGCACCGGTCGCCGTCCTGTTCATCGAAGATGACCCGGTCGAAGCGGAGCCAGCGCGATTCGCGCGTCTCGAACGCCTCCGCCCAGGAGGCAGCGTCGTGGATGCCGGTCCCGATGCGGGAGGTGCCGGGCCATTTCAGGTACAGGTTCGGCGGTGCGTCCGGGTCGGTCACCCACACGAACGCGGGCTTCGACATGTCCTGATATTCGTCGCAGAACTGCGCATGATAGACGATCCCCCCGTTTTTCCCCCGATAGTCGTACAGCATCTGCTCCGTTTTGAATTCGTCGAAATCCGCGTGCCCGCCGGGTTTCTGCCGGGCATAGCAGAAGAGGCAGTAGCGGATTGCGAGCCAGTCGGAGAAGAATTCGCAGGGCATGCCGAGCGATTCGCCCAGATCGCGGAACGTCCTCCCTTCGTCGATGCTGTAGGAATACCGCACGGCGTACTGCAGGAACGGGATGTCCGCGCGGATCAGGACCTGCCCCTTTTTGAGCGTATTGGTCGAATCGTCCGGGCCGAGGTCGTCGAGGTCGATGGATTTGAGCTCCTCCGTGGTGTATTTGCCGTCACGTTTCAGCTGGCGCATCACGGCGAGACGCGTTTTGCCGTTCTCGCGCACGGCCGCGACGAACGTGCAGTGCTGGGAGAAGAGGCCGAGTCCGGCGACGTCGCCGTCCTTCAGCCCGGAATAATCCAGCGTGACCTGCGCGGAGTCGCCCGGCCCGAAGATCTGCTGAACCAGCACGTTCTGCGTCTCGCGGATCGCGTCTGACGTGCGAACCGGCTTCAGACGGAGCCAGCCGGGACGTTCCGTGAGCGACCAGCCGTCCGCCGCCGGGTGGTGGTTCCATTGCCACTGCAAACCGAGCCTGCCCGAACCAAAATCATCGCTCCGCCATTTGTCCGGGCCGCTTTCCATGCTTTCCCGGACGGCGGCCCGTCTCCCCGGCATGCCGCGGCTTATGCCGGGCGTGTCGGTGAAACCGAGGGGGCTCAGGCTTCTCTCCGTGCGGGTTCTGGAGCTTGCTCCGGACACTGCCGGTTTTTTGTTCGTGAGGACAGGCTTCACCTCGGGCCAGCCGTCCTTCCACTCCACGGGCAGCAGGAACGGGATGCGTCCGAGCTTGCCGTGGTCCTGAAAGATGATCGCCCACCAGTCGCCGTTTTTGAGCTGCACGAGGCCGCCCTGATGCAGTCCGGACCCCTCGTAGGTCAGCTGGGAATCGCACACGACCTTGTGTTCGTACGGGCCGTAGACGCTGTCCGAACGGAAACAGTGCTGCTTGCCGCCGCCGGGGTTGAAGAGGTAGTATTTGCCGTCGATCTTGTAGGCATGCGTCCCCTCGCAGATGGTCCCGCGGATGATCGTCTTCTCGGGCGTGACGACTTTCGTCAAATCGGCGTCGAGCTCGGTCACCTTCAATTCGTTCTGCCCGTGGAACACGTACACGCGGCCGTCGTCGTCGAAGAACAGCCCCGGGTCGTACATCTTCGCCCGGATCGCGTTCATCTTCCACGGACCCGCCACGCTCTCCGCGCGCGACACCAGGAACACGCCGTCCACGCCGGTCTTGTTCTCCGGCCGGTTGTCCCACACGTAGCACACGGAGTAGAACATGCCGTCGTGGTAACGCAGCGACGGCGCCCAGCTGCCCGCCCCGTAGGCGTTCCCGTGCTCGCCGTCGAGGTCGTAGCGCGCGTCTTCGAGGATCTTGTAGTCGGGAATGGAGAACCCCGCCGGTTCCCAGTTCACCAGGTCGCGCGAGTGCATGACCGGATTGCCGGGCACGAGGTGGAACGACGAGGACTGGTAGTAGAAATCGTCGCCCACGCGGATCACCTCGGAATCGGGGTAGTCGGCGAACAGGACCGGGTTGGTGTACGTGCCGTCGCCGTTGTCCGCCCCGAACGAGAGCGAGGCGGAAACGGCGGTCCAGACCGCCAGCAGTGCGACGGCGAACATCTTCATGGCGGAGCTCTTCTTCATGGGCATTCCCCCTCCCGCGGGCTTACTTGTCCAGCGGGAGATACGCGGAGTAGTGCTCGTGGTAGATGTTGAAGAGCGGCATCAGCGTGAATTCGCCGTTCTTGCCCTGCGCGACGAACTCGCCGAAGTTCCTGCCCGGCTTGAACGCCTTGATCGCGGTCTCGGCGTCGGCCGCCGCCACGGTCGGGATCGGCTCGTGCGTCTCGGGGCCCCACTGGTCCCTGTAACGGCGGACGGCGGGGTCCGCCTTGCCTTCGGCGGGCGGGATCACGGCGGCGAGGAGCAGCGGGCCGTAGAAGAATGCGACGTGCTTGCCGTCGGGGAGGGATTCGCTGTAGAGCGGGAAGTCGAATTCGACTTCGACCTTGTCGCCGTCCTTCCACTTGCGGCTGATGGCGACGTAGCCGCGTTCGTCGGCGTCCGCCTTGACCTCGGAGCCGTTGACCTTCACGGTCATCTTCTTCGCCCAGACGGGCCTGCGGAGGTCGAGCGTGAAGGTCTTCGCCTTCTTGAGTTCAAGTCCGATCTTCGCGGTCTTCGAGAGCGGGAACGCGGATTCGATCTCGAGCTCGAGGCCGAGCTTGTCGTCCTTCAGTTCGGCGGCCCAGTACTGGTTCACCGCCACGGTGGACGCGCCGTCGGTGGCGAAGCTGATCTCGGTGTAGCGCTCCGGGTTTTCCATGCCGGACCCGACGCAGCACCACCAGGAGTCGAACTCGGTGGAGAAGACTTTGTAGTGCGGCGAGCCGAGGGAGAGGAAGTAGCCGTATTCGCCGGGCTCCTTGCCGATGTTGGACGCGATGTGGTTCAGCGTCACGCGTTCGGCGAAGTCCATGGGCTTCGTGTTCTGGTTCCACTCGAAGACGTGCATGGCGATCTTCACCATGTTGAACGAGTTGCAGGTCTCGGCGGTGTTCGGCTTCAGCGTGCGGTTCACGTCGTTCATGTCGTAGAAATGTTCGCTTTCGCTGTGGCCGCCGTTCGCGTAGGAGCGCTTCGTGGAGACTTCGTTGAAGAAGTATTCGGCGCCGGTGCGCGCCTTTTCGTCGCCCTCGACCTCATACAGGCGGGCGAGGCCGGCGATCTTCGGGATCTGCGTGTTCGCGTGGATGCCGTTGAAGATGTCGCGCTGTTCCTCCATCGCGCCGAGGATGCGGTTGTCGAAGAAGAAACGGCGTCCCGCCTCGGAGTATTTCTTGTCGCCGGTGTCCGTGGTGAGGTCGACCATGACCTCGAGCATGCCGCCGTGCTCGGCGCGGAGCATGTTCTGCACCTGGTCGGGGCTGAGGTTGCTCAGGGCGGCGATCACGCGGTCGGCGAGCTTCTTTTCCACGTCGAGCGCCTTCTTGTTGCCGGTCAGACGGTACGCGTCGCGGAGGCCGGCGAAGACTTTGTGGATGGAGTAGAACGGGACCCAGACGCCGTTCAGGTTGAACGGCTGCGGGCGGACCGTGCCGCGTTCGAGGTCGTTCAGCCAGCGTTCGTCCTCGGCGTGGACGTACCCGGTGCCGAGCTTGTCCTGGCACTTCGCCAGCTCGTCGACGATATAGTCGGAGCGTTCCTTCGCCTTCTTGTTGCCGCCGTGCGCGTACGCCATGCCGAGCGCGGAGAGGTAGTGGCCCAGCGAATGGCCCGCGATGTCGCGCGCTTCCCAGCCGCCGTAGGGCTTCGCCTTCGGTTCGAGTCCCGCCACCGTGAGGAATTTCGACAGCAGGGCGTCCGG
>JAFSZN010000142.1 GCA_017455665.1 Lentisphaeria bacterium | reverse complement strand
GGATCGGCAAGCTCGGTGCGCTGCTGGGAAGCGCGGATGCGCGGCTGGACGGCGACGGCGTTCGGGTCGGGATCCGGCGGCTTGTAGCCGTTGAGCGTGACGAAATAGAATTTGAGGTCGTCGCGTCCGAAAAGCTTCCGCCAGGAGCCCGTCATAAGCGCGTACAGCTTGTCGTATTTCTCGGCGTCGTCCATGTTCTGTTCGCCCTGAAACCACAGGACGCTTCGGAACGACGCGTTGCGGAGCGGATAGACCATGCCGTTGTACAGGTACGTGCTGGTCTTGCCCCGGAACGTTTCGTTAGGGTCCTCCCCGGCCGCGACGAGCGCCTCGCGGCTGGTCCACACCTGGACCTTGCTGCCGCCGAGCGAGGAATGGATGATGCCGATCGGCACGCCGAGCTCCTTGTGAAGCTGTTCGGCGGCGAAATACGCCACGGCGGAATACCGCGGCGTGGTGGTCTCGCCGGGGAGCTCCCACGGCCCGACGAACGTGTCGGACGGCGACGGGACCTGTTTTTCCCGGATCGTCGCCATGCGGACGGCGTTCGGCTGAAGCGCGGACGCCTTCGCGATCTCGATGTAGTCGGGGATCGGCTGCTGGTTGGTGCGCGGCCCGAGCGGCTTCTCCATGTTGGACTGGCCGGACGCGAGGAAGACTTCGCCGATCAGGATGTCGTAGCGCGTGAGCTTCTCGCCGCCGCTTGTCACGGTCATGGTGTACGGGCCGTCGCCGAGCTTCCTGAGGTCCATGGAGACCAGCCACGTGCCGTCCTCCGCCGCGGTCGTCTCCGCGGTCGCCGACTTCGCGAACCAGCCGTCCTCGCCGATGCGGACTTTCACCTTCGCGAACGGCGTGGCGCTGCCCCACACGTGCGTGGCGGCGGAACGCTGCAGCACGGCGTGGTCGCTGAGCAGGTCGCACATCTCAAGGCGTTTCGGCGCATCGGCGGAGGCGTGCGTTTCCTCGCTGACGCAGGACGGGAACGAAACGAGCGCAAGCACGCTCAGGGCAAGCACGGGAAAGAGTCGGGAGAGTTTCATGGGGGAGATCACCTCGGTATCATTCGGCGGACAGGTGTTTTTGAGGGAAAAAGGGCGGCGCGCTGTTTTGAAGGAAAACAAACCCGCCGCCCGGAAAACGGTTCGATGTGCGGAACGGTCAGCGCCGGGGTTCGACATTCTGCAGCGTTTCGGGGACGGACAGGAATTCCGCTTTCACGAACGTCTTGTAGATGGTCTTTTCCTTGTCGCGGACATCGGAATAATTGATCGTGTTCTTCATGTACGACAGCGAGGTGTCGCTGTTGTCGGACACGTTCCACTGCGGCGCGCCGGTGTTGTTGATCTGGTCCTTCCGCGCCTCGCCGTCCGGGATCTTCTCCATGAACACGATGCGGATGCCGTTCGCGCCTTCATCGCGCGCGGCGGACTGGAGGATCGACCGGATGTCCTTGCTGGTGAGCGACGGTCGGGCGGTGTATTCCGCGGTGCCCAGCACTGCCACGCCCGGCATCTTGTCCAGCTCGGAGGCGAGGTAGAACTTCACGGGGGTGTCCGAGGAAAGCGGAGGCAGGGATTCGCCCTGATATTTGACCCCGGAGCAGGCGGTCAGGATGGAACAGAGAACAGCGGCCGTCAGCGGCAGAAAACATTTCTTCATGCGTGTCACTCCTTTCGAGGGGGTTGCGTGGGTTGTCCATATCCGGGCGCTGGCAATAATATACACGGGCAAACGCGAAAATCAAGCCGCCGCGAGCGTTTTTGTTTTATCTTTTCTGGCGCGGCTCGGAAACCCCGGCGGAACGGTCAGTCGCGGAAGATGTCCAGATTCAGCTTGTCGATGAACTCGTCGAGACGGTCCTCCGTCCCGATCACCATCTTCGGGCATTTCAACCTCAGCATCCGCACGAACAGCCCGTCGGATGTCTTCATGATGCAACGTCCCTGCGAATCGAAAACGGACGTGTTGCCGAATCCGCAGCTCGGCGACCTCGCCTTGAAGAGGAACGCGCCGACGCCGCGCCGCAGGAGCTGTTCGATCTTCACGCCCGCCCATTCCTCCATCCGGCGCGTCTCGTCCTCGCCCGTGGCGATCACTTTGAGGCGCGTGCCGCCGGGGGTGCGTTCCAGGCGCATCGCCGGACGCGGGATC
>JAFSZN010000141.1 GCA_017455665.1 Lentisphaeria bacterium | reverse complement strand
GCATTCCGGCGCCGCCTGCGCCGCCGGGCTGGACCTGGCCTGCCGCGGCTCCGGCGCCACGGTTTCCGCCGCGTCCGCCGCGTCCGCCGCCGTTACCCTGTCCCTGCGCGAAAGCGACACTGCCGGTGAGGGCGAGTGCCAGGATAGCAACTGTCATTTTGTTCATCGTTTCGTTCCTTTCAATTTGGTTTGGATTGTTTTTCGTAATGATGCGGGGCACCATTACATGTGCTTGTACCTCCTTGTAAGAACGTCGCTTCCCCGGAAAATCCACAGGGTAATCACGTTTTTTTTAAAAAAAGACATCCCTTCCGCAGAAAAGACCGCCTGCCGCGCGTTTGTCCGCACAGGACCGCCGGGTGTCCGGGAGCCGCGGCATCCACGCCTGCCGCGCGCGGACGTTTGCCGGACGTGGACCGGGAAACGCTTTCTGTCCGGACGCCCGCGACAAAGATTTCGGGAAAAAAAAGTGGAAACTCCGGAATCATGCCTTGAATTTTTCGTTCCCGAGGCTACAGTATAGTGAGAGTTTGTCTTTTTTCACATACAACCAACTGAAATCAAAACGCAAAAACAAGGATTCCTCACCATGATGAAAAAACTTGCCTGCCTCGCAGCCTGCGCCGTCGCCGCGTTCGCTCTCTCCGCCTGCTCCTCCTTCGAAATGGCCACGAACACCAACAACGTGAAGTTCACGGACGGCGAAGCCGAGACCCTCGGCCACGTGAACGCCGACATCTGGGGCGTGTACGTCTTCGGCCTGCCCGTGATCTCCGGCAGCTCCGTCGAACCCGGCAAGTGCGTCGTCTTCAGCGACACCGTCGACACCAGCAACGCGATCTCCTTCCTGACCCACAACGTCCAGAAGAAGCTCAACGCCGGCACCATCGTCGACGTCACCAGCGAACGCACCACCGGCTGGCTCCTCCCCACCGTCTTCTTCTTCTACCGCGACATCCAGGTCTCCGGCAACGTCCTGAAGTAATTCCGGGAGAACGTCTCTCCTATGCCTGACGCAAAAGCAAGCGGCAGTCAACGTCTGGAGAAGGTCCGGCGCAACATGCTCCGGATGACTTCTCCCGACGGTTTCGGCGACGACAGCGCGAAGGAATTCGGTTCCCTCTCCGCGATCAATGTCCCGCCGTGGCTGGCGCGCGCCGACGCGTCGTTCGACCGGGCAGTCCGCCTGATCCGGGATTCCACGCCGCCCGGTCCCTCCGCGCCCGCCCCGACTGTCCGCCTCGAATACTGGCGCGCGGTGCGGTCGCTCCTGCAGGAATCGGAGGAGAATCTCGCTTCCATTCACCATGTTTTCGAGAAAGCGGAAGAGATCCCGCTGGACGTCTCGGTCTATCTCGCGTTCGTCCGCTTCCTGCTCCGCCTCGTCATGCAGATCGCGATGGCGGCACGTTCCAGCGTCGAACTCGCCGCGGACGCCCGCGCATTCCCCTCGCCTCTTTTCCCCGCCGAATTCCATGACACGCTCGCCGACGCGGAGGCA
Source organism: Lentisphaeria bacterium (assembly GCA_017455665.1). Taxonomy (GTDB): domain Bacteria; phylum Verrucomicrobiota; class Lentisphaeria; order Victivallales; family UBA1829; genus UBA1732. The sequence goes on along the minus strand of JAFSZN010000141.1, from coordinate 5,010 downwards.
GTTTTCACTGCATCCGAAGGTCGCATCCGCCAGTTCGCACTCGACAGCCTCGCGCTCGACTCGCCCGCGCTCGAAAAGATCCGTTCGGACTGCCGGAAGGCGCTCTCGAAAGTCGCGAAGGAACGCTACGAACGCGCGTTCGCGGCGTTCACGGAGCATTTCTCGCATTTCGGGGAGGACACGTCCGCATGACCAATCAAAAAGAAGAGGCTCCGCAGGAGGAGTCCACGACATTCGTACGTCCGCCGAAGAAGACGGACTGGCGGATGATCTGCATCCGCATTGGCGTCATCGCCGCCGCGACCGTGCTCGTCTGCCTCTTCGTGCTCCGTCCGATGGTCATCAACGGCGAAAGCATGATGCCCACCTATTCCAGCCGCGGCTTCACCTTCGCGTTCCTGCCCTATTTCAAGCTCTACAGTCCGCAGCGCCAGCAGATCGTCATCCTCAAGCACGCCGGGTTCAATACCTTCCTCCTCAAACGCGTGCTCGCGTTCCCCGGCGAAACGGTCGAGATGCGCGACGGCGTCCTGTATGTGAACGGCAAGGCGCTGGACGAACCGTACGTAAAGAACGGATGCAACTGGCACATGTCCCGCCGCGAGGTGCCGAAAGGCAAGATATTCGTCCTCGGCGACAACCGTTCCATGCCCATGCAGAACCACGTGGGCGGCATGATCGACCAAAGCCGTCTCGCCGGCGTCCCCATCTGGTGAGCACACCATGGCGGGATCCCACTTCGGCAGACAAAAATGGTTCGCGCTCGCCGCCGTCGTCCTGGCAACGGCGGACGCCGTTTGGTTCTTCTATTTCCGCACGGACGACACCACAGCCGTCAAAAAACGCCTCCGCGAGGCCGTCGCGTTCGCCGAAAAACAGCCCAAAGGCTCCGGGTTCAACCTTCAGGGCGCGGGCGCGGCGCATGCGCTCGGCGAGTTCTTCGCCATGGAGACCAACATCAGCATCTCCGGCGAGTCGCGCGGCCAGACCTACACGCTGTTCGCATCCACGCGCGCGCAGGTAATTTCCTCGTATTTCATGCTGCGTCCGCTGCTCACTTCCCTGTCGGTCAGCCTCGACGAGATCGGAGTCGAGTTCACGGACGACAAACACGAATCCGCCTCGGTCAAATGCTCGGCGATGGCGACCGGCACGACGCAGAACGGCGATTTCTTCCGCGAAGGCCGCCTGATCTCCGCCGAAATGGTCTATGAGGACGGCGAATGGCGGTTCCGTTCGCTCCGGGCGGATCCGGTCATCAGCTTCGATTGAGTTTCCAGTCTATTTCGAAAGGTTTTGATTTCCTATGATCTTATACGCAGTCATCGGAGGCATCGCCGGTTTCATCCTCGGCGCGCTGATCCTCTTCCTCTGGATGAGGGCGAAGTCGCGCACCGATGCCGCACGCATCGCCGAACTTGAAGCGCGCACCGCCGCGTTCGACCAGGCGGTCGCCGACAAGGTCCGCGCGGAAACCGCGCTCGAACAGCTCAGGATATCCGCACAGCGCGAACTCGAATTCGTACGGCAGACGGCTCAGGCGCAGGCGGACGCCGCGGCGAAAGCGCATGAGACCGAACTCGCATCCGTCCGCAGTCAGGCGGCCGCCACGCTCGATGCCGAGAAACGCCGCGCCGCGTCCGAGCTTGATTCCGAGAAACGCCGCGCCGCGTCCGAGCTCGAAGCCGAACAGAAAAAAGCGGCCGCCCTGCTTGAGGCGGAAACGAAACGTGCGGCAGCCGAACTTGAGGCGGAAAAACGCAAGGCGGAGTCCGAACTCGCCGCCATGCGCGAGGCGCAGGCGCAGATGGAGAAGGTCACGAAGGAGCGCACCGAGCATCTCCGGCAGGAGTTCAAGGTCCTCAGCGAGACCATCCTGAAGGAGCGCACGGAGAACCTCCAGACGGCAAACAAAGAACAGCTCTCCGCCATCCTCTCCCCGCTCCGCGAACAGCTCGCCGTCTACAAGAAATCCATGGACGACGTCCGCGAAAACGGCGTCAAGCTCAACGAATCCCTGAAGCACCAGTACGAATCCATGGTCAAAATGACCGAAAAGATCGGCACGGATGCGAACAACCTCGCGAACGCGCTGAAGGGCCAGAGCAAGACGCAGGGCGACTGGGGCGAAATGATCCTCGAGACCATCCTCCGCAATTCCGGCCTCGTGAAGGGCGTCCACTACCGCACGCAGGACACCATCCGCGACGACGCCGGCAGGACCGTGAAGAGCGCGTCCGACCACATCATGCGCCCCGACGTGATCGTGAACTACCCCGACGGGAAAGCCGTCGTCATCGACAGCAAGGTCAGCCTCACCGCCTACACGGACTACGTCGCGGCCGACGACCCGAAGAAACGCGAGGACGCCCTCCAGCGCCACATCCGCAGCGTCCAGGCGCACGTCGACGAGCTGGTGAAGAAGGACTACTCCGCCTACCTCCGCAAGGGCGATTCCGTCGACTTCGTCGTCATGTTCATCCCGAACGACCCGTCGTACCAGGCCGCGCTGCAGGGCGATTCCGGCCTCTGGAACCGCGCGTTCGAGAAGCGCATCCTCATCGTGAACCCGTTCAACCTGATGACGCTCCTCTACATCATCAAGGTCGCGTGGAACCGCATGGCGCAGGAACGCAACCAGCAGGAGATCGTGAAGACCGCCGAGACCCTGCTCGCGCGCGTCCAGCGCTTCTTCGCCGCGTTCGACGACGTCGGCCGCCAGCTCGAATCGACCGGAAAGAAATACGAGGCCGCCGTGAAGGCGCTCAGCGGACGCCAGGGACTCCTCGGATCCGCCGAAAAACTCAAGGCGCTCGGCGTCCCGGCGAAGAAGGACCAGAAGATACCCGAACGCTTCACCGCCCCCGAATTCTCCTCCGATCCGCTCACCGTCCGGCTCATCGGCGAGGACGCGGATTCCGGTTCCGAAGCGGAAAACGCCGATGCCGCCGCGGACTCCGACGAGCTCGAACTCCGGCTCACCGACGCGGACGACGGCGCGACCGATGCGGACGCCACGGATTTGCCCGGCGCAAACGATCAACCTTGAACTGAAAGACCATCCGCCATGAAACTTTTCTCCGTTCTCTTCTGCCTTTTCGCCTTCGCCGCCGGACTCGCCGCCGCGCCCGTCGATGAATCTTCCTGGACGCTCGCCGCGCAGGGCGACGACCTCGCGCTCTCGCTCACGCTGCCCGAAAACGCGCACGCCTACGAAGCCTCGACCGGCCCCGTCCTGCCCGACGGCGTCAAGCCCGTTTCCGCGCCCGCGCCGAAACAGGAGACCGACGCGCTGACCGGCGAACCGGAATCGTTCTACGTCGGGCCGGGCGTCGTGACCTGGATCCTGCCGCGCGCCGCCGCGACGGACGGGAAGATCAAGGTCAAATGGCAGGTCTGCGTCGGCGAAATGTGCTACATGCCGGGGTCCGCCGAACTCGCCGTCCCCGGAGCAGCCGCGTCAACAGCCGAAACGACGTCTCCCGCTGAAAATGAAGCTGGCAACGAGGACAAGGCCGAAGACAGCGCCGCCGCAACCGAGCTTCTGCCGTTCAGGCTGGAGCGTTCCGCCGACGGCTATCTCCCCGCCGAAAAGTTCCTCGGATTCCTCACCGGAGACGAGTCCAAATACTCCGCGTTCACGTTCGCGGGCAAAGGATTCCTGATGATGCTCCTGCTCGCGATCCTCGGCGGCATCGCGCTCAACCTCACGCCGTGCGTGCTCCCCCTGCTCCCGGTCAACCTCGCCATGATCGGCGCGGGCCAGGCGTCCGGCAACGGCAAGTTCACGCGCGTGTGGCACGGCATGGCGTACGGCGCGGGCATCATGATCACCTACGGCCTGCTCGGCGTGGTCTCCGTCCTGATGGGCACCACGTTCGGCGGCATCGACTCCAGCTGGATCTTCAACGCCGCCGTCGCCGTGATCTTCGTCGTGCTCGCACTTGCCATGTTCGACCTTTTCGTCATCGACTTCTCGCGCTTCGGCGCGTCCGTCCGCATGCCCGAATCCGCCCACTTCGGCGGCATCTTCCTGATGGGCGCGCTGTCCGCCGTGCTCGCGGGCGCGTGCGTCGCCCCGGTCCTCGCCGCCGCGCTCGTGCAGGCCGCGAAAATGGTCGCGCACGGCGATTATTACGGCCTCGCCCTGCCCTTCGCGCTCGGATTCGGCATGGCGCTCCCGTGGCCCGTCGCCGCCGCCGGCATCGGGCTTTTCCCGAAGCCCGGACGCTGGATGATGCGCGTGAAACAGCTCCTCGGCGTGCTCATCCTCGGGCTCGCCGCGTATTACGGCTGGACCGCCTGGAATCTCTTCGCCGACGGCCGCGCCGAAGCCGCCGGGATCGCCTCCGCGCAGGAATCCGCCGGAGCCACCGCCGAGATCAACGCCGCGCTGAAGGAATCCTCCGCCACCGGACGCCCCGTCCTCCTCGACTTCACCGCCGCCTGGTGCAAGAACTGCAAGGCGATGGAGCTTTCCACCTTCCAGGATCCCGGGGTCAAGGCCGCCATGGACGGCATGATCTTCCTGAAAGTCCACGCCGACAAGCCCTCCGCCCCCGAGACCGCCGCCCTCATGAAGGCGTTCGACGTCCCCGGACTCCCCGCCTACCGCATCATCCGCCCGGAGGAATGACCGTTCCCCCGGTTCCGGAATAACCTGTTCGAATAACCATTCAAGGAAGCCTGCGATTTATGAACAGAAAGCTGCTCAAGAAAACCGGGGACTACCTTGCCCTGGCCATTCTCGTCTTGGAATTCCCGGTTTTCAGTTTCTTGATCACATTGGATCTGACGGTCAGATATGTTGACTGCATCGTCCCGAAAAGCCTGGCTCTCTTTCTGGGGGAGACGCTGTTCCCGATCGTTATGATCACCCTCGTCCTGCTTGTCTGTCTTGCATATTTCATTCTTCTTGTCAATGCGCTGGCTTCCCTGTACCAAAGGAAACAATACACCCTCTGCCGGCTTCTGCTGTCGGCATTGCTGATAAAAGATATCCTTTACATC
>JAFSZN010000013.1 GCA_017455665.1 Lentisphaeria bacterium | reverse complement strand
GCGTCGTCGAACGAAAACGCGGGCGTTTCGCGGAGCTGGATGAAGCTTTCCGGGATCACGCGCGGATTGAATTCTGCGTGGGAGATCAGGTAAGCCCCGATGGCGGGCGGATTCGCGGCGCAGACGGCGTTCAGCGCGGGCGGTGCGTCGAACACCGCCTTGAAGAACCACGTGCGCGGATCGGGCGTCCTGCCCGCCTCGAACTTCGTGCCGTCGATGAGCACGAGCTCGTCGGGCCGGAGGTTCGCGCGGTCGCAGTCAGCGGGCGTGACCAGGAATTTTTCCCCCTCGATGCGGACCGCGTAGGCGCCGGACGCGCCGGTGAAGAGTCTCTGGCGGACGCAGCGGCGGACGAGCGCGGCGGTCGTGGCGCGGAGTTCGAGCTCGGCACTGGAACGCGGCCCCGGCGTGAACGCGGAGAACGCGGTGTTGCGGTCTTCGGAATACGCCTCGATTTGAGCGTTCGTGAGCGGTTTTGCGCCGCCGAGCAGCGTCGCCTGATAGATGGTGCGCGCACAGAAGTCGAGCGTCTCGAACCTCAGATAAGCCTCCAGCAGGGATTCGCCGCCGAGGCACACGCCGTGGTTTTCCAGCACGACCGTGCGCGGTCCCTGCGCGAACACGGCGGAGATCTTCCTCCCGAGCGCGTCGCTGCCGGGCACGTCGTAGGGCGCGAATCCGACGTCGCCGCAGAGGCGTTTCGTGCGCGGGAAGACGGCGGTGTCCGGGACCAGTCCGGCGATGCTGAACGAGACGAGCGCCGGGGGATGCGCGTGCAGGATCGCCTTCACGTCGCGGCACATCCTGAAGATGCCGCTGTGGAACGGGTATTCGCAGGAGGGCTTGTGCGGCCCCTTGATGGAGCCGTCCGGGCGCACGAGCATGATGTCGGAGGGCCGGAGCGTGCCCTTGTCGATGCCGGACGGGCTGATCCACATGTTGCCGTCCGGGTCGAGGACGGAGAGGTTGCCGCCGCTGGTCGTGGTCATGCCGTTCTCGTAGATGCGGTTCATGATCGTGACGATCTGTTCGGCGGGGTGAAGGTAATCGAACGGTGTCATGGCGTGCTCCGGTGGTGTGAAAGATGAGGTCGGGGATCAGTCGTCGAAGAGCGGGGTCTCGGTGATGAACCCGGTCATGATGCTGTGAGTGAGCAGACGGTTCTCGTCGTCGTAGACGTTCACGTCGAAGACGGCGGTGCGGCGCGTCTTCGAGACGAGCGTGGCGCGGGCGGTGAACTTCGCGCCGGGGACGCCCTTGCCGGGCTTGAGGAACGAGGTGGAGGCGTTCATGCCGACGGCGCGGAACCCGAAGGAATTGAGCGCGGCGGCGAACGCGAAGTCGGTGAGCGTGAAGAGCGCGCCGCCCATGATGATGCCGACGCCGTTGAAATGGCGTTCGGACGCGGTGAGGACAGCCTCGCTCGCGCCTTCTTCGAGGCGGGTGACGACCATGCCGTTTTCCTTGGCGAAATGGTCGTTGTCGTTGAGGAATCTGAGAATGCGGTCGTACATAAGCATCGTCTCCAAATGAAAGGTAAGTGATTTACCTTAACGCGAAAACGCCGAAAATCAAATCATTTTCCGAAAATACGCCCGAAAAAAGCGGAAAACGGGTTGCATTCTCGCGTTTGTGGTTTAAAGTATAGGTGCGAAACTATTGCCACCCCCGAACCGAAGGAGCTTTCCCATGAGATTTTCCGTCATATCGCTTTTCGCCGCGGCCGCGCTCGCCGCGCCGTTCGTTTCCGCCCAGACCGTGCAGCCCGCAGGCGGCGCGACGCCCCAGCCCGTGTCCGCCTCGTCCGGCGCAGCCAATGCCGCCGCCGCCCGGACCGCTTCGACGGGGACCCGCCGCGACATCGTGTCCTACGTGGAAGAGCTCGCAGGGAACACGGCGGCGCAGCTCCGCGCCGTGCAGGACGAGAACGCCGAGCTTGAGACGCGCGTGATCGCGCTGGAACGCAGGATCGCGGAGCTTCAGGAGACGAACCAGAAGCTCCTGAACGAGATCGCCGTCGTGAAACGCCAGTCCGCCGCGGACGCCGACGCCCGCGAGGCGCAGATGAAGGCGATCCTCAGCAAGATCGACAAGCTCGCCGCCACGCCGGTCCCCGTTGCGACCGTCCCGGCGCCCGTTTCCACTGCGGACGACTACGACATCTACGAGGTGCAGAAGGGCGCGACGCTGTCCGTGATCGCGAAGGCGTACAGCGAGGCGTACGGGAAGACCGTGACCGTTCAGGAGATCAAGAAGGCGAACAACCTGAAGAGCGATTTGCTCCAGGTCGGACAGAAGCTCAAGATCCCGAGAAAGTAAACTTCCCCTCGGAACAGACACCTCCATGCCGAAACAAACGGAACAGAAGCCCGCCGCCGCGAAATACGAGTGGCGCAAGACGGAAAAGGCGTTTTATCTGCCGAAGGGAAAGGGGGCGCACCGGATCGATGTGCCGGAGATGAAGTTCTTCGCCGTCGAGGGCACGGGATCGCCCGCCGGCGAGGAGTTTCAGGCGGTCGTCGGCCTCCTCTACACGCTTTCCTACACCGTCCGCATGATGCCGAAAAGCGGCTGGACGCCCCCGGATTACCGGGAGTACACGGTGTTCCCGCTGGAGGGTGTCTGGCGGATGGACACGGACGCCTGGCGGGGCGGCGCGCTCGACAAGACCAAGCTCAAATACCGTCTGATGATCCGTCAGCCGCGGTTCGTGACGCCGGACGTGGCGGCGCGCGCGATGGAGTCCGCCCGGAAAAAAGTCCCCGCCGACCTGCTCGAACGCGCCTCGTTCGAACCGTTCACGGACGGCGTGTCCGTCCAGATGCTGCACGTCGGCCCCTACGACACGGAGCCGGAGACGTTTGCCGCCATGGACGCTTTTCTGAACGCGAACGGGCTGGTCCGGACGGAGCGGACGCACCGCGAGGTCTATCTTTCCGACCCGAGAAAAGTTTCCCCCGACAAGAACCGGACGCTGCTCCGGTATTTTCATTTGAACGCAGCGACGGGCGCGCAGAACGCCTGACGCTGAGAAAGCCGAACTATGAGTGATTATGTACTGACAGTAGAGAACGTGGTGAAATCGTTCGGGAAGTTCCGCGCGCTCGACGGCGCGTCGCTTGCGATCCCGAAAGGCTGCATCTTCGGGATCATCGGCCCGAACGGCGCCGGGAAAAGCACGCTCCTGCGCATCGTGACCTCGCTGGCGCACCCGGATTCGGGACGCGTGACGGTCAACGGGATCGACGTGGAGACGAACCCGAAAAAGGCGCTGAAGGGGACCGGGGCGATCGTGGATTCGCCGTCGTTCTTCCCCGACCTGAGCGCGCGCCTCAACCTCGACATCCTGTCGCGCGGCACCGGGGCGCGTTACCGCAAACGCCGCGACGAGCTGGCGGAATACACCGGCATTGCGGGCTGGCTGAACCACCGCGTGCGCGAGTTCTCGCTCGGCATGAAACAGCGCCTCGCGATCACGCTGGCGCTGCTGCCGGATTCGGAATTTGTCATTCTGGACGAGCCGACGAACGGGCTTGACCCGAGCGGCATCGTGGACATCCGCAACCTGATCCGCAACCTCGGCGCCGAACTCGGCACGACCGTGCTGGTCACGAGCCACATGCTCGGCGAGATCGAAAAGATCTGCTCGAACATCGCCATCCTCAACCACGGAAAGATCGCCGCCGACGGCACCATGGAGGAGATACTGCGGCGTTCGCCCGTGACGCTCATCCGCACGACCGAACCGGACCGCGCCGAAGCCGTTTTGAAGGAAAAATTCGGCACGCGCATCCTGTCCGTGAAGGCGAAGGAGGACGCGCCGGGCGTCCTGCGCGTGGAAACGGAGTCCGAATGCGCCGCGGAGCTGAACGAGGCGCTGGTGAAAAACGGGTTTGCGGTCTCCATGCTCGAAAACGAGCCGGACCGCCTCGAAAAACTGTTCCTGGAGCTGACCGGCGGGGAATCCGTCGTGAGAAACGAGGTGCGCGCATGATCCTTTCCATTTATCACGAGATCGTGAAGCTGACCTCGCAGAAGAAGCACTACATTATGCTGCTCGGGTTCGCGTTCCTGATGGTCCTGATGGTGTTCCTGTTCCGCCACATCCACGAGGACCTCGAAAAACAGTCCGGCGAGATGGTCGGGCAGATGCCGCTCATGCTGCGGCTCATGGCGCCCGATCCGGTGAAGCTCTGCGACGGCCTGATGTTCTCCCGGTTCACCGGATATATCCTGTTCTGGGTCGTGATGCCCATCTTCGCGTTCATGTTCGCGGGCGAGTCCATCGCGGGCGAACAGCAGGACGGGACGCTGAAGGTGTACCTGTCGCGCGGATTCTCGCGCACGCGGCTTGTGATCGCGAAGTTCATCTCCGTGTCGCTGATCATCCTGTTCTACTCCATGGTGTTCGCGGCGCTGACCATGCTGATCGGCATCACGTTCTTCGGGTTCTCGAAGATGCAGATCTCGCTGTTCTGGGGCAATCCGGGCGATCCCTCGACCATGACGACCGTGGGGCTGGTGTCCGCGAAACGCGCGATCTGGGCGTATTTCGCCTCGGCGCTGTATGCGTCGTTCGCGCTGTCGTCGATCAGCTCGGTGTCGTTCATGATCTCGGTCTTCGTGAAGCGCATGAGCGTGGCGGCGACCGGCGGCATGGTGTTCTTCTTCGTGAGCTTCATCCTGCAGATCGTCTTCGCCCGCTACGCTACGGAGATCGAGCCCTTCCTCATCACCCGCGTGATGGACGGCTATTCGCAGGTCTACGCGCTCGAAAACATCGACTGGTCGAGCATCGTCAAGTCGTTCGCCGTAATGTGCCTGTACTGGTCCGTGTGCGTCACGGTCCCCGTGGTGATGCTGAACGTCAAGGAATACTGACGAAGGCAGTGCTTTCAGTTTCGTCTTTTTGCTTTGCGCGGCGGTTCGCGATGTGTGGGCCGCCGCATCTCTTTTTCGCGAAAGACCTCTGAAACCATGGAACTTTTTTCCGGAAAAACGGTCTAATCGTTTATACGGCGGAATGCTTTGCCCCGGTTTGTCTTCCGCCGGAACGAACCCCCATTCGGGAGAAAGGCTTTGACCATGCTGCAATCACTGTTCCGCGGCGGGCGCATCCTCGCCGCATCGCTCTGCGCCGTGTTCTTCGCGTCCTGCGGCGTCACTCCGCTGCTTTATCCGCCGGTCGACGACAACACCTCCGCTGAGATGTTCGACGCCGAGGCAAGCGCCGCGCTGCTGAAAGCCGGAACGCTCAAGTCGGCCGACGGAGACATCGCGGTCGTTTTCAGCGAATATAAGACGGAATCCAAAGACATCGAATCCGCCGTGAAGAAGAGTTTCGACGGGTGCGCCGTGCGCGGCATGCTGACGATGGTCGACAACGACAAGGAAAAAGGTCCGGTCGAATCGTGGCTGCCCGTGGTCGTCGTGCCGTTCCGGCAGGGGGATTCGCTGTTCTATTTCATGGCGCTGGACAATCTCTACATCATGGAGAAGACGAAGCTCAACCCCGAGTATGTCTTCATGATGAAGCCGTATTCGTACATCCTGAAGGCGGAACCGAAGGACGGCGGCTGGGAAGTCGGGTTCGTGCAGTTCGCCACGACCGGACTTGAGGTCAAGAAGGTGACGGACAAGACGCAAATCGACAAGGACGGCACGGTGCTGAATCCACCCGCCGAGGTATTGGAAATGCTGAAAGACCCGAAGACCTACGAGATCGTCGCGAAAATGACCTTTCTGCCTGTTAAATCCGAGGAAGCAAAGCCTGCGCAGAAGCAGTAACAGCCAGTCTTTCAAATAGATGTTTTCACACCCCGTTCCGGCATGTTCCGGCGGGGCGTTTTCCCTGTTCAAATATCCTCAGACATATTAGACACTTTCGTTTGCCGCATAATCCGAAATACGAAAAAGCGGCGAGTTTGAAGCGTTTTTCTTTCGTTTTTTTTCAAAAAAAAGGGCAGGGGAAGTTGAAAAAAAGGAAAAACGGGCTACATTATAGAATGTATTCGTGTGCGCGGGCGCATTGTACCTTCGCATCGGATGAAAAACGCAAATTACAACTGATTACATAACAACAACTTGAAACGGAGATCCGGATCATGAAAGATGCACCGAAGCCTGAAAAGAAAAAAGGCTACTATCTTCCCACCATCCTCCTCGGCATTATCGTGGCGGCCATTTTCCTGCTGGCGATTTTCACCTACCAGGTGCCCGCCACGGAACGCGCCCTCGTCCTGACGATGGGCAAGATCACGAAGGAGGCCGAGCCGGGCCTTCACCTGCGCCTGCCGCTTCCCTTCCAGCAGGTGATCCGCTATGACATCCGCAAGCGCCCGTTCGACGGCAACATCGGCCACCTCGAAGAGACGACCACGCGCGACCAGAAGCAGGTCGTGATCGGGCTGAACGTGATCTACCGGATCAAGGACCTGAAACGCTTCAAGGAAGCCGCGCCGAAGCTCGAGACCGCGCTGGGCTACCTCGGCGGCCGCATGCGCACGGCGAAGGCGGCGGTCGTCGGCAAGTACGACTACGACCAGCTCATCAACACCGACCCCGAGCTGATGAAGATCGAGCAGATGCGCGCCGAGATCCTCGAGATGATCGCGCCCGACGTGATGGAGAAGTACGGCCTTGAGGTCAGCGACGTGCTGTTTTCGTCGATCGGCGTGCCGGAGAAGACGGCGGCCGCGATCGCCAGCCGCATGAAGCAGGAACGCGAGACGGAAGCCGCCCGCAAACGCGATGAAGGCAAGACGAAGGCGGAGGAGATCCGCACGCTCGCCAACACGGAAAAGAGCAAGATGATCACGCAGGCCCAGGCGAAGGCGAAAGCCCTGATGGCGGAAGGCGACGCCGAAGCCGCTTCCTACTACGCCGTGTTCACGAAGGAGCCCGAACTCGCGACGTTCCTCCGCAAGCTCCAGGCGATGAAGAAGATCCTGTCCTCGAAGTCCACGCTGATCCTCAGCACAGAGTCCGCTCCGTTCGACGTCCTGAACGGCACGTCCGACGCGTTCGCCACGGAAAAATCCGCCTCGGAGAAGAAGTAAGGAGCGCCCGGCATGGCTGAAGAATTGAAACAGACGGCATCCGGCGGACCGGGGGAAGGCCAGCTCAAGACGGGCGTGGACTTCCTGTCCCGTGCGCTGAAGATGTTTTTCGGCATCCTGGCGGCGTTCATCATCGTGTCGCTGGGGTGGTTCCTGATTTTCGGCGGTTCGTTCATCGTGGATACGACCACGGAGAGCGTGATCGTGCTCCAGTTCGGCAAGTTCAAACAGGAGTGCAAGGAGGGCTGGCACTGGTTCCTGCCGTCCCCGGTGAACCGCATCGTCCGCATCCCGATCAACAAGCAGGAGATCACCAGTCTGGCGTTCATGCCGATGGACGCGGAATTTCTGTACTACCAGGGCGTGAAGGCGGACGGGAGCGAGCCCTCGGAAGTGAACGAGAAGCTCGTTCCCGGCGTCGACGGCTACGTGCTGCTCGGGAACAACTCCATCCTGCACTGCGAATGGGTGATGACCTACCGCGTGACCGATCCGCAGAAATTCTACCTGACCTGCCTGAGCACGGACGCGACCGAGAATCCCGCGGCGTCCGACACGTCCAAAGGGCAGACCGCCTCGCTCGGCACGGCGCGCGTCATGCTGAAGGACCTGCTTGACGACGTGGTGATCTCCACCAGCGCCGTGCAGAACCTGGAGACGACCTACTACGACCGCGCGAAATACGAGCACACGGTGAAGCAGGCGCTCGTGGACCGCATCGCCGCCATGGACATCGGCATCACGCTCGAAAACCTCACGCTCAAGATCGCGGCTCCGCCGATCGTCACGATCCCGTCGTTCCAGGAGCTGCTGCTCTCCGAGACGGACGCCGAACGCGTGGTCGAAGAGGCGCGGACGTACAGCGTGGAGCAGGAAAACCTGGCGAAATCCGAATCTGCGAAGATCCTCGCGGACGCCGGGGCGTACAAGCTCCGCGTGGTGAAGGAAGTCGCCGCCGACGCGTCGTACTTCGATGAGATCTACGCCCAGTACAGCAAGAACAAGAAGGCGACGCTCGTGTCGCTCTTCTCCGATACCCTGGCGGAAGCCCTCGCCCCCGTGCAGGACAAGTTCATCGTGGACGTGAAGGGCGGCGGCCAGTCCGTACTCTGGCTGAAAGTCAATCAGGAACCCCTGCAGCAGCGTGCCGCGAGTGCGCCCGCCGGTGCGGGCGGCGGACCGGCGAAGGAGGAGTGATCATGGCTGACGAACTGAAAATGGATAATCCCGCCGTGGAAGCGCAGGAAGTCTGCGCGTGCGGACATCATCACGACCACGAGCATCACGACCACGAGCATCATCACGACCACGACCACGACTGCGACTGCGGCTGCGAGCACGAGCATGATCCGAACGAGCCGACCCGCTGCATCTCCTGCGGCGCGCCCATCGGCGAAGGCGTCGGACACTCCCGTTCCATGGGGCGGGCGTCGTTTGCGTTCGTCGGCGGCTTCCTGATCGTGAACTCGTATCTGCTGTCCTGGCTTTTCCCGGACGAGACGTTCGCCGCGAACCTGAGCGCCGCGATCGGCGCGGTCACGCTGGCTCTGCCGATCGTCGTGACCGCCATCCGCGACCTGATCGAGGGTCGCGTGTACATGAACGAACTCGTCGCGCTGGCGATCCTCGCGGCGTTCGCGTCCGGCGATTTCCGCACGGCGGGCATCGTGGCGTTCTTCCTGCTCATCACGATCATCATCGAATCCCACACCGCCAGCGGCGCGCAGCGTTCCATCGAGGAGCTGATCCGCCTGACGCCGCGCACGGCGCACAAGATCGGCGAGGGCGGCGAGACGGACGTTTCCGTGAAGGACCTGGCGCTGAACGACGTCATCAGCGTGCGTCCGGGCGAAAACTTCCCGGTCGACGGCGTGATCGTCCGCGGCGAAAGCGCCGTGAACCAGGCGTCCATCACCGGCGAATCCATGCCGGAGGACAAGAACGCGGGCGACGAGGTGTACGCCGGCACGCTCAATATCTCCGGCAGCCTCGAAGTGCGCGTGACGAAGCTCGGCAAGGACACCACGCTCGGCAAGGTGGAGCAGATGATCCGGTCCGCGGAACGCAACAAGACGCCGTTCGTGCGCATCATCGACCGTTACGCGGGCTACTACACGCCGACGATCCTGATGCTGGCGATCATCACGTGGTGGCTCCCCGGCGGGAGCATGGACCGCGTGATCTCCCTGCTTGTGATCTCCTGCCCGTGCGCCGTGGTGCTGGCGACTCCGACGACCATCATCGCCGCCGTTGCCGCCGCCGCGCGCCTGGGCGTGCTCATCAAGAACATCAACCACCTGGAACTCGCCGGAAAGATCCGCACGGTCGTGTTCGACAAGACCGGCACGCTGACCGAGGGCGAGCTTTCCGTGGCGCGCCTGAACCCCGTCGCGGAGGGCGTCGAACCCGCCGAACTCCTGCTGACCGCGATCTCGCTGGAAGCGCACAGCAACCACCCGACCGCGCAGGCGCTCCAGCGCCTCGCCGCCGAGGTCGGCATCCCGGCGAAACCGGTGTCCGGGTTCCAGGAAGTCCCCGGCAAGGGCGTCATCGCCATGCTGGACGGCAAGCGCGTGCTCGTAGGGCGCGCCGCCTGGCTGGAAAGCGTCGGCGTGACGCTGCCCGCGCTCGACTCGAAGGAAACCGAGACGATGAGCGTTGTCTATGTGGCGGTCGACGACAGGGTGATCGGCTGGATCGGCTTCAAGGACAAGATCCGTTCCGAGGCCGCCGCCGCCATTAACGAACTCAAATCCATCGGCGTGACCCGCTGCGCCATGGTGACCGGCGACCGCGCCAGCGTGGCAGTCTCCATCGCGGCGCAGCTCAGCATCGACGACATCCGCAGCGACTGCCTGCCGGAAAACAAGGTCGCCTATGTGGAGGATGTCAAGAAGACATCGACCGTGGCGGTGGTCGGCGACGGCGTGAACGACGCGCCCGCGCTGGCGGCCGGCGACCTCGGCATCGCCATGGGCGCCATCGGCAGCGACATCGCCATCAACAGCGCCAGCATCGCGCTGATGACCAACGACCTGCGCCGCGTGCCGTTCCTGATCGTCCTCTCCCGCAAGACGAGCGCGATCATGTACCAGAACCTGGCGTTCGGCCTGACCTTCGTGCTCTGCGGCATCATCCTGTCCGTCTTCGGGCGCATGGACCCGATCGCCGCGGCGGCTCTGCACACCATCAGCACGCTCATCGTGATCTTCAACAGCGCGCGTCTGGTCCGCACGGGCGAAGACCTGACTTCGGACGGCGGCGCTGCCGTGCAGAAACCGGCGTCCGGCGGAGAGGAATAAGCCATGGCGGAAGCAGTGAAAACGGCGGAAAAAACCGCATCCGAACGCCCCGTGGTGGTGAGCGCGGTCGGCCTGACCAAGGTCTTCCGCGATTTCTGGAACCGCCCGAAGGCGAAAGCCGTCAACGACATCGACTTCGAGGTCCGCGAGGGCGAAGTGGTCGGCCTGCTCGGACCGAACGGGTCCGGCAAGTCCACGACCGTGAAAATGCTCCTCGGCCTGCTGTACCCGACCGGGGGCCGCCTGACCGTGTTCGGCAAGTCGCCGCGCGACGTCGAGAACAAACGTCTTATCGGGTATCTGCCCGAGGAAACATACCTTTACAAATACCTGACCGCGTTCGAAACGCTGGATTTCTTCGCCTCGCTGTTCGGGCTGTCGAAGGAGGAGCGCACCCGCCGGTGCGACCAGCTGCTCGACATGGTCGGGCTGGCGCACGCCCGGAACCGCCCCGTCGGCGAGTTTTCGAAGGGCATGGCGCGCCGCATTGGCCTCGCGCAGGCGATGATCAACGACCCGGCGTTCCTGATCCTCGACGAACCGACGTCCGGCCTGGACCCGCTCGGCTGCCGCGAGGTGAAGGACCTCATCAAGCTCCTGAAGAAACGCGGGAAGACCGTGATCGTGACCAGCCACCTGCTCAGCGACGTGGAGGAAGTCTGCGACCGCGTCATCGTGCTGTACGGCGGACGCATCCGCGCCAACGGCGGCATGGAGGACCTGCTCACGATCCGCGCCAGCGACACCATCACCGTGCCGCGCCTGCCGGAGGACGCGCTCGAACGCATCCGGCAGATCGTCCGCGAGAGCGTCCCGGACGGGGAAATGTCCGTGGCGCATCCGCACATGTCGCTGGAGGATTTCTTCGTGGACATCGTGAACGAGGCGAAGAAGGAAAGCCTCGAGACGTCCGGTTCGCGGTCGGGCGGCGCCATCGCCGAATACCTGACCGGGGACAAGGAACACGACGCGAAAGCCGTGCTCGATTCGCTCACACGCGAAGAGGAGACTCCGGCGCGGACGCTCGCGAAGAAGATGGAAGAGGACGCCGCGAAGGCCGAGGAAGAGGCCGCGAAGAAGCGCCAGGACGAACTGTTCGCCAGGCTTCAGGCGTCGGCTCCGGCTCCCGAGGAGGAGAGATCCCGCCGGGAACAGGAGGAGATCGAGGCGAAGATGTCGGAGGCGAACCGCAAACTCAAGGATTTGCTGACGAATCCGACGGACAGGAAAGACTGACGCACGATGACCGCGTTTCTTGCCATAGTGAAGCTGACTTGCAGATCGGCAGTCCGGTCGCATATCTTCCGGCTGCTCCTGATCCTGCTGCTCCTGAGCATCTTCCTGCTGCCGTTCACGCTGCTGGGCGACGGCACGCCGAAGGGCGAGGTGCAGATCTTCCTGCAATACTGCCTCGGGTTCGTCGGGTTCATCCTGTGCCTGTCGTCCGTGTGGCTGGCGTGTTCGGAGGTCAGCTCGGACGTGGAGACGGCGCAGATCCACATGATCGTGGTGAAGCCTGTCCGGCGCATTGTCGTCCTGCTGGGCAAATACACCGGCGTGGTGCTGATCCATCTGGCGCTGCTGCTGATCGCCGCCGTCACGGTCTATGCGTTCCTGTCGTTCCGTCTGGCGTCCGCCGAGATGTCCGACGGCGACCGCCTGATGCTGGACGAACAGGTCCTGACCGCGCGTGCGGTCTACAAACCCGTGCGGCCGGATTTCAACGCGCTGGCGCAGGCGGAGCTCGACCGCCGCATCGCGCTGGCGAAGGAGCACGGGCAGGACACCTTCCGGTTCCAGGACGACCAGATGCGCCAGGAGGCGTTTCTGGAGATCCGCAAGGAGCTGATCGCGACCTACGGGCTGATTTCCGAGGGCGAGTCCATTTACTGGCAGTTCGAGGGGCTGCCGAAGGACCTGACCGACGACGACATCATCTTCCTCCGCTTCACGATCTATGTGAACCGCTACTATGTGCAGGACCAGAATTCTGTCCGCGGGCACTGGGTTTTCGCCGCAAACTACACGCGCCCGGACGACAACGGCGGCGAAACGGTCGTCACCGACCTGATGGCGATCCCGGAGGATGATTATCTCACCGCCTCGCAGAACGAAACGGCGGTCCCGATCCGGAATTCCTATTTTGTCTACGACGGGAAGGCGGAGGTCGGTTTTCTGAACAAGGATACGAAGACGAGCGAACTGAACTTCGAGGAGGGCAGGGGCCCGTTCCTGCTGATCCGCGAGGCAGGGTTCTTCTCCAACTACTGCCGCGCGATCCTGGTGATGGCGATCGGGATCCTCTCGGTCACGCTGCTCGCCTCGGCGGTCGCCGCCTGCATGTCCCTGCCGATCTCGATCTTCTTCTCCGCGGCGTATATGCTCACCGGCGGACTGGCGAACTACCTGGTGACGTCGATCCCGGATTCGATCGACTACCAGGCGGAGTACACCGGGTCGTTCGGCTACCGGTTCGGCGACCTGATGCTGAACCTGATCGTGCCGCTTCAGGATTTCTTCGTGACGGGTCATCTGGCGAACGGCGAGCTGATCGGATTCCCGTTCATCGGGGTGCTGTTCGCGAAGGATTTCGTGCTGAGAATGCTCCCTGTGTTCCTGCTCGGAGCCTGGATTTACACGCGCCGCGAACTGGCGCTGGTGTCGAAACGCGGATAGGAGCCGGACCATGAAGAACCGATATACATTGTTTTTCGCCCTGCTTGCCGGGACCGTGATCCTGCTTTTCGCGAACGTTTTCGTGCAGCAGCGCATGGCGGCGGACGTGAAGGAAAACAAGCTGGTCGACGAGACGTTCGCCGCCGAAGGCACGCCGCCGATCGTGGCGTTCTCCACGATGGCGCTGGGCGGATTCCGCGGCCTCATCGCGGACATCCTGTGGATCCGCGCGGGCGACCTGCAGCAGAAGGGCAAATACTACGAGCTGGTGCAGCTTTCCGACTGGATTCTGAAGCTCCAGCCGAAATTCTCCGCCGCCGCCTCGCACATGGGATGGAACATGGCGTACAACGTCTCCGTGGCGTGCAAACGCCCCGAGGACCGCTGGCGCTGGGTCCGGCGCGGCATCCAGCTGATGCAGGTCGCCGTGACCATGAACCCGAACGATCCGAACGTGTACCACGAGCTCGGCTGGATCTACCAGCACAAGCTCGGCAACGTGCTGGACGACGCGCAGCGCTACTACAAGGAGACGATGGCGCGCGAACTGATGTTCCTGTACGGGAAGCATTACCCGGACTGGGAAGCCTGGGCGGCGTCGCCCGCCACGGAGGAGGCGCTCCGCGAAATGTTCCCCGCCGGACACCCGGCGTGGCTCGCGATCATGGAATACAACCAGGGCGACCTGGCCCGCCTGTTCGGCGAGTTCCGCCTGAACGGCGGCCTGCCGAAAGAACTGAAGGAGAAACTGACGCCGGAGGACGCATCCGCGCTGGATTATTATTTCCGCCGCAAATGGCTGAAGGCGGACTGGAACGTGGATCCGGAGACGATCCTGGCGGTGAACAGGGAGTACGGCGAGCTGGACTGGCTGCTGCCGGAATCCTACGCCATTTACTGGGCGTACGTCGGACTGAAACATACCGAAGGCCGCGACCAGCTCCCGCTTATCCGCATGACGCTCCAGTCCATCGTGGCGACGTTCAATTACGGGCGCATGCTGCTGCCCAAGGAAAACGAGGTCAGCAGTTTCTTCCTGCTCGTGCCGAACACGGACGTGATCGACGCCGCGCGCAGGCTCTACAAAGAGGTCATGCAGTCGGAGGAATACGTCCATACTCCGTTCGAGGCGCTGTACGAAAACTTCCTCATCGACTCCATCGTGACGCTGTACACGTACTCGCAGAAAGAGGCGGCGGCGAACCTGTACCAGGAACTCCGCACCGAGACGAAAAACGGCAATTCGCGGACCATGACGCTCGACCAGTTCGTGCTGAACGAATGGGAAGACGACATCAAGAGCGGCGACTTCAAGCAGATCGGAAACGAGCTTGAGGGGCTGCTCTTCACGTCCTGCATGCTCATCGGGTACGGCGACCGCGAAGCCGCCGCGGACCACCTCGCGCTTGCGAAGCGCGTCTATGACGCGTATGTCCGCCAGCATGCCGACCTCGACCGCGTGGCGCTTCCGCCGTTCTCCGAGATGAAGGCACGCACCGCGCGCGCCATCATCGAAAACTATCCTCCCGAGGTGTCGAACCGGATTCGCGCCGAGCTTGAGGAGGACCTGAAAAAACAGGAACAGGCCGCGGAGAGCGCGGGCGGTTCCGGGGCGGACCAGGAGGCCGCCGGACAATGATGATCTATCCCCTGTTTCCCGGCGGGCTGGAGCGCGCCCTGACGTTCAGCTACGACGACGCCCTGGACGCGGACATCCGCCTCGCGGGCATCTTTTCCGCCCACGGACTGAAATGCACGTTCAATATCTGCGCGGACAACGGCCCGCACGACGGCTCGGTCCCGTCGTTCGACGTGAACGAGGTGTACCTGAAACACGGGCACGAGATCGCGGTCCACGGCGCGGAGCACGCGTTCGAGGATATGATGCCCATTGAGGCGGTGATCGCCGACATCCTCGAAAACCGGAAGCGTCTGGAAGCCATCACGCACGCCCCGGTGAAGGGCATGGCGTACCCCTACGGCACATTCTCCACCGGCCTGAAACGCCAGCTCCGCGAGCTAGGCATCCTGTATTCGCGCACCGTGAACAGCACGCACGCGTTCCGCCTGCCGGACGATTTCCTGGAGTGGAACCCGACCGCGCACCACCGCGAGAACATCGCCGAGCTGGGCGAACGGTTCCTGAACAACCGGTATCCGCGCGGCACGGTCTGCTACATCTGGGGACATTCGTTCGAGTTCGACCGCAACAACGACTGGGACATCATCGAGCGGTTCGCCGACCAGATGGCGGGCAGGGACTCCATCTGGTACGCCACGAACATGGAGATCTACGACTACAACCAGGCGTTCCGCATGCTCCGGTTCACCGCCGACTGCTGCTACGTGCAGAATCCCTCCGCGCGGACGGTCTGGATCATGCGCGGGAAGAACGCATTCGAGATCCCGTCCGGCGATGTCGTCCGAATCGGCTGACCTTCATTTCCCGGCGAAACAGACGGCGGGGGACAGCTCCCAGTTCGATTTCCGCGCGCCGCTGCGGCTTTCCGACCGCCTCACGCTCCCCGGTCGCGCCGTCCTGTCTCCGCTGCAGGGCGTCATGACGCGGACCTTCATGCATGCCGCCGCGCGCCTCGACCTCATCCCTCTTTGGTTCACGCCGTTTTTCAGCACTGGCGGCGTCTCCGTGCCGAAACGCGCCGCGATCCTGCGGAAACTCGCGCCGTACCGCGTGCGCCCGGACCTCCCGCTCGTCTTCCAGCTGATCGGGCACGACGCGCGTTCCCTGGCGGCGACCGCGGCGGGATTCGGCGAGTACGGGGTGAACGGCATCAATTTGAACTTCGCGTGCCCGAGCAAGACGGTCACGGCGAGCGGAAACGGCTCATTTTTGCTGCGGTCGCCCGAAACGCTCTTCGAACTCACCCGTGCGGTCGTCGAAGCGGTCCCCGAGGGCGTTTCCGTGTCCGTGAAGCTCCGCGCCGGATGGGATTCTCCGGATCGTATCGGCGAGGTCGTTCGTGCCGTGTGCGGCGCCGGGGCGGACTGGATCGTGTTTCACTGCCGGACCGCGGCGGAGATGTACCGCCCCGTCGATGCGTCCGAACGCGTCCGGCGGATCGCCTGCGCCGTGGAGGCGGCGGGGGCCGTTCCTGTCTTCGGCAACGGAGACATTGCGAGCTGCGCGGACGCGGAAAATCTTGTGCGTTCGACCGGATGCGCCGGCGTCGCCGTGGGACGCGGCTTCCTGTCCGATCCGTGGCTGGTGCGGCGCATCCTCTCCGACGACGAGAATCCGGCGTCCGAGGAGGAAAAGACCGCATTCCTGCGTCTGCTGCTGGAAGGCACGGATCCCACGAAACGCGGTCGGAACTGGTTCCTGGAATGTGTCAAGATGACGTACGGCGCGGGGTCCGCCGAGTTCAGAGAAGCGCGGGAAAGCGACTGGACCGCGCTCCGCGCCCGCTGGAGCTGATCTCCGGCTGTTTGTTAAGAAAAAACAAAAGATCGTGTTTTTTTTTGCTTGTTTTTTCTTTCAGAATGAAGTATACTAGTTCATCGGCGGTTGCTTCCGCTTTTCCGATTAACTTGTCCCGAGGAGGATCCCGAATCATGAATACGTATTCCGCATCCGGCTTTCGCGCACGCAGATGTTTTTCCCTGATCGAGCTCCTGGTCGTCATTGCCGTCATCGTGATCCTGGCGGGTCTGCTCCTGCCGGCGATGCGGTCCGCTCGCGAGACTGCGAAACGCGCGGCGTGCATCAGCAACCAGAAGAATTTCGGGGAATATATCCACGGTTATGCCACGAATAACAGGGGCGACCTGAACGGCATCATCGGCAACTGGAAAAAATGGCTGGGCAATATCGCGAACTTCGCAGGCAGTACCTACGATTTTTCCGGCGATGAGTATGCGCGGTTCGAGGAGAAAAAGATCGATCCCGTCGCACGGGAGATCCTGAAGATCGCGCGCTGCCCGAGCGACATCACGAAGGGGACGCAGAGCTACGGCCGCAACGACCCGTACGGGCTCTGGACCATGAAGGACCACAGCAAACGCGTCGTGCAGAGCCGTATCCCAGACATCGATGCGCCGTCCGACCTGATCATTCTCGGCGAACGCTGGAGCAATTTCAAGGACGTGACGAAAAACAAAGACCAGCAGTATGAAGTCTGCGCGCCGTTCCACCTGCGCGGCACCCGTACCGACAAGGACGCCGCGGGCGAGGACTGGAACACCATTCACAAGGGCAATATTCCGCTGCTGTATCTGGACGGGCATGTGAAGCACGGCAACATTTTGGAGACAGTCCGCACGCGCGACATGAAGTCCATGCACATGTTCAACGAACGCTCGAACGGCGGCAGCTGGTCCGACGACCGCGCCCTGAAGAAAAAGTAAGGATAACAATCCCTCCGCGGCGGTACTGCCCGCCTCCCTCATTTTCCGCTGAAAAGTGATCTCCTTATCTTGATTTGCGGACGATTCGTGCTATATTGATTGAAACCGGTTTTCCCGGCAAAAAGCATCCATTTCCAGAGAAAGGTCTTCCGCCATGCCCCTGCTTGCCCTTCTGATCATCCCCGTCGCCATTATCTTATTCGTCATCATCGTATACAACAGCCTCGCTGCGAAGCGCGCGAACGTGCAGAACGCGTTTGCCGGGATCGACGTGCAGCTGAAGAAGCGCTGCGACTTGGTCCCGAACCTCGTTTCGAGCGTGAAGGCGTACATGAAGCACGAATCCGGCACGCTGGAGAAGCTGACGGAGCTCCGCACCCGCGCGGCGGCCGCGACCGATCCCGCCGAACGCCTCAGCCTGGACAAGGAGCTGTCCGGCGCGCTGAAGAGCGTGATGGTGCAGGTCGAGGCGTACCCGGACCTGAAGTCGTCCGCGAACGTGATCCAGCTCCAGCGGTCCCTGAACGAGATTGAGGAGCAGATCTCCGCCTCGCGCCGCGCGTACAATTCCGCCGTCACGGACTACAACCTCGCGATCCGCATCTTCCCGAACAATCTCCTCGCGGGCATGTTCGGTTTCACGGAGTCCGCGCTGTTCGAGGCCGCGCCGGAAGACCGCGCGAACCCGAACGTGGGCGACCTTTTCAATAAGTAATCGAACGCGGCTCTCCGAACCGAGATGAAAGACCCCGAACCCGACCGAAGCGGCGACGGCCGTTCACACCCCATCGCGGGGCTGGACGAGTCGCTTGCCGATCTGCGCGAACTCCGCGACGCCACGCGGAAAAAAGCGCTTACCTTATCCGCCGTCATCATCGGCGCGACGATCCTGCTTTCGCTCGGCGCGCTCGTCGTGTCCGGGGATCTTCTGGCGTTCGTGCTGGTGCCCGGCATCATCCTCGCCGTTGTCGTGTACACGCAGATGATGGGCGGCGTTCAGCTCAAGTACAAAAAGCTCGTGGTTCCGGCGCTCCTGAAAGAACTCGACCCCGGCCTGTCCTACAATCCGGACGGGTGCATCCCGAAGGAGGAATTCCGCCGCTCGAAGATCTTTTCCCAGCGCGCCGATTCGTATTCGGGCGAAGACCTCGTGTTCGGTTCGTACAAGGGCATCCCGGTCCGGTTCAGCGAACTGAAGGCGCAGGAGAAGCACAGCGACGGGAAACACACCTCGTACCAGACGTTTTTCAGCGGCGTCTTCATGGTCGCCGACTTCAACAAGGATTTCAAGTACAGCCACTGGGTGCTGCCCGACACCGCCGAGGCGGCGTTCGGACAGGTCGTCGGCAATTTCCTGCAGAAACTCAGCCTGCCCGGACGCGGCCACATGACGCGCATGGAGGACCCGGCGTTCGAGAAGAAATTCGTGGTGTACACGGAGGACGACGTGGAGGCGCGGTACATCCTGACACCGAAACTCATGCGCACGATGCTGAAGTTGTCGGAACGCTTCCGCAAGGGCGTGTCGAAGATCGGATTTGCGTTCATGAACTCGAATGTCTACATCGCGATCCCGATCGAGGGCGGACGCGACCTCTTCGAGATGCCGTCGCGCGGCGACCTTGGCGCGGATACGGCGCGGCGGACGCTGGAGGAACTGAAGGAGATCCTGAGCGTGTTCGACGTGATGGAGCTGGACCTGCGGCTTTGGAGCAAGGACCGTCCGTATCCGAGCAGGAGATGACCTCGGATCCCCGCCGCTGGGGTTTCGCTTTTTTGAGCTTGGCGCGCATCATTCTTTAGAAAGTAAGGAAAGAAATACGGAAAAAGTGTTTGTTTTATCCGTTCCGGGGTTGATTTTTGCGCTTCCGCGGTGTATGTTTTAGTCAAATTATTTTAAACACATATTCTCCCAACATACAATAACTAAGAAAGGACCAGAAACAAATGGTTAGCACTCTCAACTGGATTCTGATGGCGCAGGCCGACATCGCCGAAGCGGTGAACTCCGCCGTGGAATCCGCCCCCGCCGAGGTCACCGAGGCCGTCGCGAACGCGACTTCCACCTCCGTGTCCCTCAACTGGCTCGACTGGGCCGTGATCATCGGCTACTTCGTGATCATCGCCGGCGTGGCGATCTGGTCGTCCAGAGGCCAGAACACCTCCTCCGACTTCTTCCTCGGCGGCCGTAACATCGGCTGGTTCGCCATCGGCGGCAGCCTGTTCGCCAGCAACGTCGGTTCCGAGCACATCGTCGGTCTCGCCGGCTCCGGCGCGAACACCGGTCTCTCCCTCGCTCACTGGGAACTCCACGCATGGGTGCTCCTCATGCTCGGCTGGGTCTTCGTCCCGTACTACTACACCTCCAAGGTCTTCACGATGCCCGAATTCCTTGAGAAGCGCTTCAGCCCGACCGCCCGCTGGATCCTCTCCATCATCTCCCTCGCGGCCTACGTGCTGACCAAGGTGTCCGTCACCGTCTACGCCGGCGCCCTCGTGTTCAACGTCCTCTTCCCGGACTTCCACCTCGGTGCCCTCGACGCCTTCTGGTGCGGCGCGCTCCTGACCATCATCCTGACCGGTATCTACTCCGTGTTCGGCGGTCTCCGCGCGGTCCTCTACACCGACGCCTGCCAGGCGATCATCCTGCTCCTCGGCTCCATCTTCATCCTCTACTTCGGCCTGTCCAAGCTCGACGGCGGCTGGAGCGGACTCCGTGACTTCACCGCCACGCACGCTTCCCAGTACGCTCTCTGGCATCCGCTGTCCGACAAGGACTTCCCGTGGCTCGCCATCTGCATCGCCTCCCCGATCATCGGTATCTGGTACTGGTGCACCGACCAGTACATCGTGCAGCGCACGCTGGCTGCCAAGAACCTGACGATCGCCCGCCGCGGCACGATCTGGGGCGCCGCTCTGAAAGTCATGCCCGTCATGATCTTCCTGATCCCCGGCCTCATCGGCGCCGCTCTTAACGCCCAGGGCGTCATTCACCTCCCGGTGAAGGGCACCGGCATCGACGGCGACAGAGTGTTCCCGACCCTCGTGACCCAGCTGCTTCCTCCGGGCCTCCGCGGTCTCGTTATCGCCGGCCTGCTCGCGGCCCTCATGAGCTCGCTCTCCTCCCTCTTCAACTCTTCCGCGGCCCTCTTCACGGTTGACATCTATCAGAAACTGAAGAAGGGCGCTTCCGAGAAGGAACTGGTCTACGTCGGCAAGATCGCGACCACCGTGGTCGTCGTCTGCGGCCTCATCTGGATCCCGATCATGAAGCAGGTCGCCCAGGGCGGCGGCGGTCTCTACGACTACCTGCAGAACGTCCAGAGCTTCCTCGCTCCCGCCATCACCGCCACGTTCCTGCTGGGCATCTTCTGGTCCCGCATCAACGCCAAGGGTGCCGTCTGGGGCCTCACCGTCGGCTTCATCCTCGGCATGGGCAAGCTGACCGTCCAGACCTTCTTCGGCCCCGGCAAGCTTGAAAATCCCGAGATCCTCTACAATATCGGTGCGTTCAACGCCTACTACGCCTGCGGCGTGCTCTTCCTCGCTACCGTGATCGTCCTCGTCGTCGTCTCCCTCGCGACCAAGGCGCAGGATCCGGAACAGATCAAGGGCCTCACCTTCTCCTCCATCAACAAGGAAGAAGTCCGCGCCTCCATCCACCCGGTCGACATCGTCACCACGCTCATCGTGGTCGCCATGATCCTGACCATCTACCTCTACTTCTCCTTCTGGACCGTCGGCCACGAACCCGCGGCCGTCCAGGCTGCCAAGGACCTCGCCGATCAGGCGGGCGCTCTCCTGAACTGAGCCTGACCGAAGCGAAAGCATTTGGTTATTCCGCCGCCGTCCGGTTTTTCCGGGCGGCGGCTTTTACGTATACTTGTGTCCCGCCTGTTTTCAGTTGAAAACTTTTTTGTTTTCCTCTTGCTTTTTTCAAAAACGGGAATATAGTATAGCATACACACGAAATAAACCCCTTTTTCACTCCGGTTGCTCCCCGGAATACGGCGGGCGCCGCAATCTTTCAGGAAAGGACAAACATGAAACAATCCAAAGTCGTAAACCTCGTTATGGCATCTCTCATCCTGCTGACCGCGAACGGATGCTCCTTTTTCGCGCCGAAGACTGAGAATGTCGCGGTCAACACCGTGCCTGCCGGTGCGGAGGTGTATGTGAACAACGACTTCAAGGGAACCACTCCATGCAACGTCCCCATGTCCTGCAAGGGCGGAGAGATCATGGTCAGAAAAGCCGGATACGATACGCAGCTTTACAGGGTCGGACGGCATCTGGGAACGTGCGGCGTCATGGACATCGTGGGCACTGTCATGTTCCTGGTTCCCGCCATCGGCCTGTTCTCCGCCGGGGCCTACACGCTGGACGAGCACAACGTCAATGTTTCTCTGACGAAACAGGCAGGGAATTGTTTTCAGAAAGCAAATCCGGGTCAAATACCCATAGAAAAACGCTTCTCCGGCTTCGGGGAAGCGTTTTGCTTTTCTTTAGAAAAAAAGGCAGGGGGATTGTCAGAGCGTCACGCCGTCCTTGAAAATGGCGATCTCCCGCGCGTCGTTCTTTTCGTTCTTCGTGGACAATTCGCCGGAAGCGGCCTTCAGGACGAATTCGACGAACGCGCCGGTGTCGGGCTGCCCCTGGGCGTCCCAGTCGATCCAGTGCGGCTTGGACTGCGCCAGACGGGTGTTCGTGGCGACCTTCACGGTCGGGACCACGGTTCCGAACGGCGTGCCGCGTCCGGTGGTGAACAGGACGAGCTGACATCCGGCGGCGGCGAGCACGGACGACGCGACGAGGTCGTTGCCGGGTCCTGCGAGGAGGTTCAGGCCGGGCGTCTTCAGGCGCTCGCCGTATTCGAGGACGTCGACGACGGGCGACGAGCCGCCCTTCTGGACGCATCCGAGGGACTTGTCCTCGAGCGTGGAGATGCCGCCCGCCTTGTTGCCCGGCGACGGGTTTTCGTCGATGGGCTGGCCGTGGCGTTCGTAGTAGCTCTTGAACCCGTTGATCATGGCGACGCACTTGTCGAAGACCTCGCGGGAGACGCAGCGGTTCATCAGGAGCGTTTCCGCGCCGAACATCTCCGGGACTTCGGTCAGGACGGTCGTGCCGCCCTGCGCCGCCAGCCAGTCGGAAAAACGCCCGACGAGCGGGTTCGCGGTGAGGCCGGAAAGACCGTCGGAGCCGCCGCATTTGAGCCCGACGCGGAGCGCGGAGACGGGGATGTCGGTGCGTTCCCGGACGCGCGCCATGTCCAGCTCGGCGAGGAGCTCGAGCCCGCGGGCGTATTCGTCGCCGTCATCCTGCGCGCGCAGGAACCGGATATTGAGCTTGGAAATGTCGCCGAGGCGTTCTTTGAAGCTGTCGAGCGTGTTGTTCTCGCAGCCGAGCCCGACGATCAGCACGCCGCCGGCGTTCGGGTGGTGCGCGAAAGCCGCCAGCAGGTTCGCCGTGCATTCGTGGTCGCCGCCGAGCTGGGAGCAGCCGTAGGGATGCGTGAGTGCGATGCCGCCGACGGCGTCCGCGAGACGGCGCGCGAGGTCGTTCACGCAGCCGACGGTCGGGATCACCCACAGGTCGTTGCGGACGCCCGCCTGTCCATCGGGACGGAGGTATCCTCTGAAGGTGCGCGTGGTTTTGATCTCAAGCGGCTTGAAATCGGGCTTGTAGGTGTATTCGAGGAGTCCGGCGAGGTTGGACGCCAGATTGTGCGTGTGGACGTGTTCGCCCGGCTCGATTTGCACTTTTGCGTGCCCGATGGGCATGCCGTACTTGATCACGTTTTCGCCCGGCGCAATGGGGCGGATGGCGTACTTGTGGCCGTCGTCGCGGACCTCCACGTTGTCGAGCGGATGGATGATCATGGCTGCTTCGTGACTCCCTGTTCCACGGCGGCGGTGAAGCCGGGGATGGTGTTCAGGTCCATGCCCCAGAAATCCGCCTTGCCGAGGATCGCCTTCACGTCGGGCTTCGAGGCGAAGAACGCCTTGACTTCGGGCGCGTCGTTGATCTCGCAGGACCGGTAGAAGTCGATGAGGTAAGCCATGGACTGCGTGAGGCAGGCGGGGAGCCTGCCGGTGAGCTTGAGGTAGTCGAGAAGCGTCGGGAGGACGCGGACTTTCCACTTTGAGACGGAGTTCAGCGCGATGGAGAGCAGCCTGTGCTGGGCGTACGGGTTCGCGAAGCGTTCCAGCACGGATTCCGCGTAGGCTTTCTTTTCCGCTTCGGGCAACTTCACGGTCGGCATGACTTCCTCGAAGAGGACGGTCCGCAGGAACTTGCCGAACTTCTCGTCGCGGACCATCTCGTCCACGAACGTGAATCCCGCCATGTGCGCGCCGAGCACGCTGGCGGTGTGCGCGCCGTTCAGGAAGCGGACTTTGCGCGTGCGGTACGGCGTCTGGTCGTCGGTGAAGAGGACATTGAGCCCGGCGGCCTTCGCCGGGAGTTCCTTTTCGACCTCGGCGGGTCCTTCGATCACGAAGAAGAAGAACGGTTCGCCGCAGTCGAGGAGCTTGTCCTCGATGCCGAGCTTTTCGCAGTATTTCGCGGCGTCGGTGCGCGGATAGCCCGCGACGATGCGGTCGACGAGCGTGCTGCAGAAGATGCACTTGTCCTCGACGTAGCGGACGACTTCCGGATCGGCGAGGTACTTCAGGACGCATTCGCGGAGCTTCTGCCCGTTGTGCTCGATGAGCTCGCAGGGGATGAAGATCAGGCCGCCGAGGCCGGCTTTCGCGCGGGCGGTGACGAGCTTCGCGACCTTCGAGGGGAACGTGTCGGCGTCGGGACGGTATTCGATGCCCGCCTCGGTCGTGTTCGAGAAGACGAACCGCAGGTCTGGGTTCAGCGCGGCTTCGACGACCTTGTCCCACTCGGTGGCGGGATTGAGGCAGCCCTTCACGCAGTCGATCTGCTCGATCTGCTCGACCACCTGTCCGTCCTTCACGCCGCGCAGGATCACGTGGTAGAGGCCGCCCTGGGCGTTGATGACGTCGCACATGCCCTGCGGAAGCGGCTGGACGATCTGCACGGCGGAATCGAACACGCCGGCTTTGTTCATGCGGTCGACCATCCAGTCGACGAACGCGCGCAGGAAATTGCCCTCGCCGAACTGGAGGACGCGGACGGGGCGGGTCAGAGGTGTTTCACGGGTCAGCTGTTTCATGTCATGTGCTCCTTTCAATCAAGCGAAACAAGGTAACGGCAGACTTTCGCGGGGGCGTCGTGCCAGTCCTGGAGCGCCTGTCCGGCCTGTTCGAATCCGTAGACGCGGGAGATCATCTTGCTGATCGGGAAGAGCCCGCGGGCGGCGAAGTCGATCACGCGGCGGAAGTTGCAGGGCATGGCGTTGCGGGAGCCGCGGATGTCGAGTTCCTTCTGCACGAAGAGCTTGGTCTCGTATTCGACGGGCGCCTTCGCGTAGCCGATGTAGGTGACGCTGCCGGCGAACGCGACTTCGTCGACGGCGGCGCGGAAGGTCTGCGGAAGTCCGACGGCTTCGATCACGACGTTCGGGCCGCGGCCGCCGGTGAGGTCGGCGAGCGCCTGGTGAAGATCGGTCTTCGAGGAGTCGATCGTGTCGGTCGCGCCGAATTCGCGGGCGAGCGCGAGCTTTTCGAGGTCGACGTCGATCGCGATCATCTTGCGGACGCCCTTGCGTTCGAGGCCGAGCACGGCGCCGAGTCCGACGGCCCCGCAGCCGATCACGGCGGCGATGCTGTCCTCGGTCGCGCCGGAACGGTCGGATGCGTGTCCGCCGACGGTCAGCGGCTCGATGAGGGCGATCTCCTCCTGCTTCATGGCGTCGGCGTCGAAGAGCTTGGTCCACGGCACGACGATGTGCTTCGTGAGCGCGCCGTCGCGCTGCACGCCGAGGGTCTGGTTGAACTGGCAGCAGTTGGGGCGCTCGGCGAGGCAGCTGGGGCAGACGCCGCAGTTGGTGTACGGGGAGACGGTGACTTTCTGCCCGACGCGCCAGCAGTCCGGGACGCCGGATCCTTTTGCCTCGATCACGGCGCTGATCTCGTGGCCGGGGATGCGGGGCAGGGTGATGAGCGGGTTTTTGCCGCGGAAGGTGTTGAGGTCGCTGCCGCAGAGGCCGACGAACTTGACGGCGAGCAGGACGCTGCCGGGCGTGAGTTCGGGTTCGGGGATTTCCTGATAGCCGGTTTCGAACGGCGCGGTGATGGAAAATGCACGCATGATGAGTTAACCTCCAAAATATGCTTTCAGGGCGGTTCCGCCCATGATCTGAGCTTGTTCGTGTTCGCTGAGGCGCGAGATGAACTCCCCGACGAGGCCGCGCCAGGCGGAATAGGTGGTGGCGCAGGTGCAGACGGGCCAGTCGGAGCCGAACATGACGCGGGCGGGCCCGAAAGCGTCCAGCACGGTCTCGACGTACGGGCGGAGCTGGTCCGGCGTCCAGTTGCGGATGTCGGCTTCGGTCACGAGGCCGGAGAGCTTGCAGTAGACGTTCGGGAACGCCGCGAGCTTGCGGAGATTGTCCGCCCACGGCTGCATCTCGCCGGCGGCGATCTTCGGCTTCGCGATGTGGTCGAGCACGAAGACCTGTTCCGGCGAGTGGTTCTTTACGAATTCGATCGCGTAAGGCAGGTGGCGTTCGAAGATGAGGATATCGTACACGAGGCCCGAGGAGAGCAGACGGTCGATGCCGCGGTTGAACGCCTCGCCGAGGATGAACCTGTCGTCCGGCTCGTCCTGCACCACGTGGCGGATCGCGCGGAGTTTCGGGTTCGCGGCGAACTTTTCGAGCAGGGCGGGGAAGTCCGGCGAGGCGATCGGGAGCCAGCCGACGACGCCCGCGATGAAATCGTTTTCCTCCGCGAGCTTCAGAAGCCATTCGGTCTCCTCGACGCACTGGCGCGCCTGCACGGAGACCACGCGGTCGATCCCGGCACGGTCGAGTTCGGGCTTGAGGTCGGCTGGGAGGAAATCGCGCCGGAGCACCGCCATGTCGTCGGATATCCAGCCGTAGTCCTGCGTGTTGTAGTGCCAGAAATGATGGTGCGCGTCAATTTTCATCGTCGATGACCTTTCTGCGGATGAGCTCCGCCCAGAATTCCTCGGGCGCTTTGTGCTGTGCGTAGGAGGCGTTCACGGGGATGCGGGCGGGGTCGGAGGTGTTCAGCGAGACCGCGACCACGCCGGGCTGGCGGAACCCGTATTCGACTGCCGCGGCGGCGGGGTCGAGGGAAAACGCCTTGCAAACGGCGAGGTAGTCGGCGCGCTTCCGGAACAGCGCGGCGTCGCGGACCGGGTCCGCCTTATGGTAGTCGAGCATGGAGCCGCCGGTGAGGAAACCGCCGTTGAACAGCGCGGAGTCGATGATGCCGACCCGGTCGGATTTGAGCTTTTCCATGAATTCGCGGAGGTCGCGCGGATGGCGCAGGATGGTCGGGGCGCAGGCGAGCATGACCCAGTCGAATTGGATGTCGCCGTACAGATCGCGGATGACATGCCAGTCCTTCGCGCCGATGCCGACGCCGCGGACGCGCCCGGCTTTTTTCAGTTCGAATAACGCGCGGTAGGCACCGAGGATGTCCTCCGCCGTGCCGCCGCCCGCCAGAAACTCGTCGGGGTCGTGCACGGAAACGAGGTCGATGCCGCATGCTCCGCCGAGCAGTTCCTCCGCCTCCTCGTAGCAGCGCATGATGCCGTGGTAGGAGATGTCCTGTTCGGCGTCGTATTCGAGGCCCGCCCACACGCCCGGCTCGAACGTCGGTTCCGGGGTCGCGAGCGGTTTGCGCCGCCAGCCGAGCTTCACGCTGACCGTGATGCCGTCCGCCGGAACCGCGAGGTCGCGGAGCGCGCGTCCGATGGATTCGAGCGCGAGTCCGGCGCCGTATTTCCCGGCGGAGTCGATCGCGGGGTTCGCGGCGGTGCGGAACCACGCCCGGGCGAGCTCGAGTTTCGTTTCGTATGGCAGGACGCGGTAGAGATTGCCGAGGCAGCTGGTGCCGAAAATGACCGGCGTGATCTCGAGTCCGTCTCTTGTCAGATAGGTTGTCATGTGTTTGTCGTTTCCGCTTGTTGGAGGCAGATGAAAAAGGCGTTGATAGAAGATATTATATATGCGGAACGCGAAAAAAACAAACCAGAGTTAAAAATTAACGTAAACTTAACGTGAAACGGAAATGCTTCCTGCGAAAAATGAGGCGGATGCGCGAAAAAAAGAAAACCTCCCGGGTCATGCTTTCCGGGAGGTCTCAGGCGGGCCGGGGACGCACCGAAGGCTGTGCCGAAACGGCGGCGGTTACTTTTCGATCACGAACGTGGTGATGGAGAAGGGGGCGAGGCGGACGGCGAGCTTTTTGTCGCGGACGGGGACCGCCGGGATGTCCTCGTTCCAGTTCTCGCCGGCGTTCACGGGGCCGCTGGTGCGGATGACCTTCGCGGAGGCGGCGGGGATGGAGGGGAACGCGGCGAGGTCGAACGTCATGGGGCGTTCCGAGGCGGAATCGTTGACCGCGACGACCGCGATCTTTCCGGATTCGCGGTTCCAGGCGGCGAGGGTGGAAGGCGAGGAGGCGATGATTCGGTCGCCGGGGCGGATGTAGCGGGTGAACTGTCCGAACGCGTAGTATCGCTTTCCGAGGAGGAGTTTTTCCTCGATATGGTCGCAGATACCGGTTCCCCAGTAAACGCCCTTGAGGGAAGTGTTGTTGCGCTCCGCGTCGTTGAAATCGGAACGGTGGCGGTCGATGACGAGCCAGATGACCCAGGCGGAAGGCATCATGCCGTTCACGTCTGTGATGATGCGCGATGCGAGCCAGAGCGGGCTTCCCATGTCGCCGGCGGCCTGGCCGCCGAGCGTTCCGGTGCCGTCGACTTCGCTCATCCAGAGGTGTTTCTTCTGTTCTTTGGCGAACGCCTGGAGTTCTGCGCGGCGGCTGCCTCCGTAGGTGTGGGTGTTAATGCGGTCCGAAACCTTTTTTGCCTCGGGGGAGAGGGCCTTGAAGGTGTCGATGGCGAGGTCGATGGAGGTCTCGTCGGCGACGGCGAGGAGGATGCCGTCACGGACGCCGCGCCTGCGGAGCGCCTTGTCAAGTTCGACGATGACGCTGCTCTTGACATTGTTGTCTCCGATGTTGCACCCTTCCTGCTTGTTGCTGTATGCGCCCCAGATATTGGATGAGGGTTCGTTGAACGGGTCGATGCTGTTCAGCTTCATGTGGAGGTCTTCGCGCATGTGCTTCACGACGTCGGCGAGAAACTCGGCGAAAACGGGAATGTATTCCGGCCTGAGGTTGTTTCCTCTGTGTTCTCCCACGCCGCCGCTGGAACATCCGCTCCAGGTCATGAAGTACGGCGGGGAGTTGGAGAAGACTTCGACGAGCGCGTCGGGGTTGCGCTTGAGGAGCTTCGTGAGCACGTTCATCTGGTTTTTGTCGCGGTCCCAGTCGTACTGGTAGATCGCGATGCCGTCGTCGTCGAGCGCGAACGCACCGTCTGCGCCGCGGACCGGCTGTGCGAATCCGGGCATGTTCGAGTCGGACCGCGTGATGTGCCGGTGCGAGGGATCGTCGCCGCCGCCGATGTTGTAGCGCACGATGTTGAGTTTCAGCCCCTTCGTCTGGTCGAAAAATGCGTCTACGGCGAGGTCCGTGAGCTTGTCGCTGTAGCCGACGCGGTTCGCCCACCAGCAGAGCGAGGTGCCCCAGCCCTCGAACACGCCGTCGTTGAACGGCGAACCCTTGGCCGGGTCGAGTACGACGACCGAGGGCGTGCGGCGGTTGGACTGGGCGGAGAGGACCGTGCAGAGCATGGCTGCGGCGAGGACGAGGATGCGGCGGACGGAGGAGGCTTTCATGGCGTGGTTCTTTCTATGAAAGTGAGGTTTTACAGAATATGGCGATACTATAGAACCTAAACCATGAAAAAGCAAGTGCCGAACAAAAAAAAAGCCGGAAAAAAGCGGACGCGGAATCAAGGGCAGGGGAGCGGGTCAGCGGATCTCCTGCCCGTTTTCGTCGAACGTGCGGGCGCTGATGACCTCGCATTCGATCGTGTCGTCGCTGGACGCGGCGGTCTCGCGGACGTCGTCCTGTTCGAAGTCGTCCCGAGCGAACGGTCTCTCGTAGACGTTCGGACGGCGGTGCGCCTTGCGGCGAAGGTAGAGATCGAGCGGAGAACTGCCCGTGATCGCGTTGCATACGAGCCATACGAACCCGCCGATCAGGAGGAGCGGGACCACGATGAACGCGAAAAGGACCGCGAGGACGACCAGCAGGACGGTCATCCCGGGCGTCAGGTTCGTGCGGAAGATTTGCATGGGCAGGGGGCTCCGGATATGTTTTGGGAATGCCGCCGCGCCCCGGGGAGGCCGGGGCCTCCACTGCATTTGTGCGCGGCTTTCGCTCGCGCACGCATGAAATGTGCCGAATCAGGCGCGGCAGTGTGAATCGAGGCGGAGATCAGTTCTTCGCGGAAACGATGTTGCAGGAGACACCGCCGATCCTGCCGAGTTCGGCTGCGAGCGCGGAGGCGGTTTCCGGGGAGGCGTCCAGGACGACGCTGATGATGCTCACGCCGCGGGAATGGTACGGGATGCCCATGCGGCCGACGATGAACTCGCTGTAGGCGTGGAGGATCTTGTTGATCTGGTCGGAAGCGGCGTTGTCCTCGACGATGACGCCGAGCAGGGAAATGCGTTTGGAGTCGTTCATGGTGGAAGTCCTTTCAAGCTGGTTTGCCGTTGGCGTCCGCGTGCCGGAAATCGCCTGGGGATAATATACACGCGGAAGCGGAAAGTGCAAGCGGGAAACGCCGTGCCGGAACGAAAAAATCCGCGCCAGCCGGAGATGGCGGGCGCGGACGGGATGTGCTTATGCAGTGCGGAATACGCTTATTCGGCGGAATCCGTGCCGGCGGGGGCGGGGCCGTACTGGTTGTCGCCGGGATCGCCAGCCTGAATGCAGAAGAACAGCGGGACGAGGAATCCGATGCCGCAGAGGAAAACGCAGAGCTGGAACCAGCCGGTCTTGCCCGTGTCATGGAGTCTGCGGGCGGTGGCGCCGATGAAGGGGAGCAGAAGCGCGAGGGCGATGACCTGTCCGAGGACCGGAACGAAACCGAGGATGTACACGGGGAGGGCGAAGAGCCAGTATTCGCGAAGGCTCATTCTGCCGTCGAAGCAGATGTACTGGGTGGTGACGATCTTCTTGAAGTTGTCGATGATCTCGGTAGCGGTAATTGCTTGTGCCATGGTGAAGATACCTTATGTTGTTTGGGGTTTATGTGGTAGGTTTGTACGGTTGGGGTTCAGGAAACACGCATGCGTGTCCGTCCGGGGGAACGCCCGCGCTGCATGTTCGAAGATAATATAACATCCATCCTAATAAAAAACAAGGCGGAAACCGCGATTAATCTTCGATTTTTCCGGCAAATTCCGGCTATCGTTTAGGAAGTTACATTTTTTAGGCGTTTCCGGGCGAAAAAAACGCGGCGTCCCGGGATCGGAATCGCCGCGTCCATGCCTGACGGGAATGCTGCTCAGTTGAGGAAGAACTTGAACCAGACGAGCAGGATGACCTGGATGATAAGGATGACGATGAGGAGCTTGTAGACGATGTTCAGGAGCGGGGACCTGACCTCGTCGGGATCGTCGCCCGCGGAGGCGGTGTTCATGGAGTAGAGCGAGAACTTGCCGGGGATGCGCGGGACGTAGGTGAAGATGCGGCCGAGTGCGAGGGTGAGGCGCATTTCGCGGTTCAGGGCGCAGCCGTTGGCTTCGAGGAAGCGCGTGAGGCTGCGGCGGAAGAGCTTCAGGAGCGAGAGGATCACGAACGGGGCGCAGATGATGATGAAGATGCCGAG
>JAFSZN010000140.1 GCA_017455665.1 Lentisphaeria bacterium | reverse complement strand
CGGTTCGGCCTTCGGCGACGGGATGGACTGGATGATCCGCAGCAGCAGTTCCGGATCCGCGACGTCGGTCTTGTAAAGTTTGCCGTCGGCCCCTGGCATTTTCAGTTGGTTACAATTTGTAACCAACTCACAACCCTCTTTGGCTAAGCGGCTTTTGAGAACTTTCCAATAGTTTGAGGCGTGTCGGGTGTCCGGCTGATCGGTCAGGATGCCGACCACATCGACGATGGAATAATACCATGTTTCCGTTTCCGCATCCCAGGAGGAACGGATCCGTTTGTGTTCAAAGACTTTGATCGCACCGTACCGTGTCATAATGGAAGCCTCTTTTTATGTTTTTTTGTGGTTTGTGCTAAAAATGCAGAGACCACTTTTGGGGCTGATTGCTTCGGCTTACTCTTCTTCGGCGCGGGAAAGGAGCTCTTCGCGGAAGGCTTTGGTGTAGAACTGGCCGCAGTGGCCGCCGTTGGAGAACCAGGTGATGCGGTCGCCGAGGGTCTCGTCCAGGAACTTGCGATCTTCGTCGTTGATGAGGATGTCGTCCCAGGCATGGATCATGCGGACGGACTTGTTGTTTTTGAGGGTGGACTCGACGGCGCGGAGGCCGGATTCGGCGGCGAGCGTGTCAAGTTCGTCCATGGACTTGCCCATCTGAGGGAAGAGGAAGCGGGTGATGTACTCCATGAAGCCGACTTCGCCGATCTCGCGGTAGAAGTCCTCGCGGTTGAACATGGTGCAGGGGGCTTCGATGCCGGGGAGGGGGTACTTGCCCTCGCGCTGGGTCTTCTCCAGGACCTCGGCGAGGCAGCTCTGCAGGGCGAACGCGACGAAGAACCTGGCGGTGTCGTCCTCGACGAGCGGCGGACGCGAGAAGGTCTCGGGCTTTTCGGGATCGAGCGGCGGGATCACGCGGTCGGTGAGGACGTACTGGAGCCCGGCTCCGGTGGAGACTTTTTCCACGGCGTCGTCGAAGGTCCAGTCCTTGGTCCCGGCGGCGTAGGCGTCGACGGTCTTGAGCGTGTGGACCAGGTCGGCGGGCGGGTTGACGGGGAGGTAACGGCTGATGCCGAGGGTGTTTTCCTTTTCCTCCATGGCGGCGATGTGGCAGAGTTCGATCGCGCCCATGGACCAGCCGGTGAGGACGATCCGCGGGTCCTTGATCTTGCCGTCCTCGCGGAGGTCGGCGAGGATCTTCTGGAGGACGAGGCGCATGTTGGCGGCCTCGTGCGGGGTGTATCCGGGCAGACGGCCGTCGGTGCCGACCATGAAACGCCAGTTGAAGCCGTTGTCGACGAGTACGACGCTGTATCCGGCGTTGTAGAACTCCTCGGCGGTGGCGAGCGCGGTCTGGCCGTTGTAGATGCTGCCGATGCCGGGGATGATGATGGCGAGCTTTTCGGGGCGGACCTCGTTTTCGTCCTTCGGCTTCGGCGCTTCGAAGAACCCGTATCTGAGGCGGGAGCGCTCGGGATCGAGGCCGACCTTCACCTTGCGCGTGTGGATCTTGTCCTCGAAGTCGGAGTTGAAGATGGAGAGGCGCGCGTACCACCAGTCGCGGTCCTTCTGCGGCACGAAGTAGATCGCGCGGAGGGTGTCGGCGACGGGTCCGAGCGAATGATAGCCTTCGAGGACCTTGCGGCGGCCGTGAAGGTTTTCGGGCATCGAGGTGCCCTGGTCGGGCGGGAGCTCGGGCAGACGGTCGTGGTAGACGTCCTTCGCGTAGTCGTAGTACCACTTGTCGAGCTGGAGTTCGCGGTTCAGGAGCGACATCATCACGTAGGTGCGGTACGGGTCGGCGGAGCCCTTGATCGCGTTCACGAACTGCGGATGGAGCGCCACGACGTTGTTGATGTACGCCCAGCTGGAGTAGGGCAGGTACGTGCGGATGTCGAGCAGATAGTCGAAGATGCTGCCGACATCGTCGCGGACGTTGATGTGCTTGCTGCCGGGGATGATGAGGCGGAAGCCGGGGCCGATGCCCCAGGTGGCGAACATGCGGCCGAAGTCGGCGTCGGTCTTGTAGAGGTGGAACCAGTATTCGGCGGGGTCGAAGAGGCCCGCGATGCCGATGGTGGAGTTCAGCAGGAAGCGCCCGGTCTCGACGCCCGCGCATTCCCATTCGGCGCTGCCGAGCGAGGAGATCGCGCGGCCGGGGAAGGCGAGGTTGTGGCAGGCGTTTTCGATGCACTGGATCACGGGGCGCGGCAGAATGCTGGTCCAGATCCAGCCGAGCGGACGCGCGATGTAGTCCATGATCACGCTGTCGACCTCGAACATGCTCCGGTTGAAGCCTTCGAGCGGGTCGTGTCCGGAGAGCTCGCCGACCAGGCGCGCGGTCGACCACGGACCAGCGGGGTCCGCGGCTGCGGCAGTTTCGTCGTTGGCGGCGGCTCCTTCCGGTTCGGTGCTCCGGCAGGCGCCCAGGAGCAACACGAAAACGATCATGAATGCGGACAGAAAACGGTTCCAGGATTTCGATCTCATAGCGGCGCTCCTTTCCTGAGTTCGGGCGTGTGTCGGATACTGACGGTTAAACTATAGCGGAGTGTGGTCTCCGGGTTATGCTTTTTTCGGTTCGGACTTGGATTCGGCGTCGTCGCCGTCGTGGGCGGGGCAGGCGCAGCCGATCCACTTGGCGCAGCCGGTCGGGTCGCAGCCGTCGAAACAGAACGTGCAGAGCTTGCACTTCGGGAGCCCGATCGCCTCGACGAGCTGGTCGATGGTCTGGTATTTCAGGGTCGTGAGGCCGAGTTTCTGGCGGATTTTTTCGACCATTTTTTCGTAACGCGGCGTTCCGGCGGTGATGTATTCGCGCAGGATCTCCGGCGTGGGCTCGCCGCCCTCGAGCTCGGCGATGATGCGGCGCGCGGCGAGGTCCATCACGGAACGCGACCGCGAGAAGTTGAGGAAGAGGCAGGGGAACGCGAGCGGCGGGGAGGCGGAGCGCAGATGGACTTCCTTCGCGCCGCGTCCGAGCAGACGGCGCGTGACGTCGCGGAACTGTGTGCCTCGGACGATGGAGTCGTCGCAGAAGAGCAGGCGTTTTCCCTCGATCTGGTCCTGCACGGGGAGCAGCTTCATCTTCGCGATGAGGTTGCGGTGGGACTGTACCTGCGGCATGAAGCTGCGGAGCCAGGTGGGCGTGTATTTGACGAGGGCGCGCAGGTAGGGGCGGCCCTTCTTGTTCGAGTAGCCGATGGCGTGCGCGACGCCGGAATCGGGCACGCCGCAGACGGAATCGACGTCGACGTCGTCATGGGCGGCGATGCGTGCGCCGTTCTCGTAGCGCACGGTCTCGGTGTTGCGTCCCTCGTAGTCGGAGGAGGGGTATCCGAAGTAGACCCAGAGGAACGAGCAGATCTGCATGGTCTCCTCGGGCGCTTTCAGCTGCGTGGCGGATTCGGCGTCGACCAGCACGATCTCGGCGGGCCCGAGGTCGCGGACGAACTCGTAGTCGAGGTTCGGGTAGGCGGAGGTCTCCATGGCGACCGCCATCGCGCCGTCCTTCTTCGCGAGGGAGACGGGGGTGCGTCCGTAGCGGTCGCGGGCGGCGTAGATCTTTCCGCCGGACATCACGAGCATGGAGCAGGAGCCCTTGATGCGGTGCATGGCGTAGGCGATGCCGTCCTCGATGGTCTTCTGCGTGTTGATGAGCGAGGCGACGACCTCGGTCGGGTTGTGCTCGCCGTTGCTGTGTTCTGCGAAGTGGATGTGGTGCTCCTCGATCGCCTGCCGGGTCAGCTCCTCGATGTTGTTGAGCTTGCCGACGGTCACGATGCTGTACATGCCGAGGTGGGACGCGATCAGGAGCGGCTGGTCGTCCATGTCGCTGATGATGCCGATGCCGCACTTCGCGCCGCGGAACATCTCGAGCTCGGGGCCGAACTTGGACCGGAACATCTCGTTGGAGATATCGTGGATGGAACGGATGATGGAACCGTAGGGATTGGTGACGGCCATGCCGCCGCGGACCGTGCCCAGATGCGAATGGTAATCGACCCCGTAGAAGAGGTCGTCCACGCAGTCACCGTTAGAGACAACGCCGAAAAAACCGCCCATAGCGAGCTGCTCCTTGTTTGGGTTGGGGAAAATGCAATGGTATAATATAGCATAAATCCGTCTAAAAACGAATCGTTTTTTCCGAAAAAACGTCGTTCCGGCGCATTTTTTTCGACGTTTTTTCCGGCGGCGCGGGTCCCGGAACGGCGTTTCCGCGTTTTTTTTAAAAAAAACGGGAAAAATGAACGTTTCCGGCTTTCATAAATCGGGATTTGTGCTATCTTATTTTGTTATGCTGTAACGAAACGACGGAGAGAAAGCAGAATGGAACTGGATCAGGGCATGGAAGAACGCAGCGTGTGGAATTTCGGAAATTATCTCCGGACCGCGTTGTTCCTGCTTTTCGCATGCGCGATTTTATCACACGACAGAACGGACCTGGCCCTGCTGGAAGGCGGGATCGGCGGCCCGGCGATCTATCACAACTGGATCGGATTTCTCGGCGCGCACGCCGCCCGTGCGTTGTTCTACACGTTCGGGCTGGCGACATATCCCTTCCTGCTGATCGTGTTTCTGCTGCTGCTCCGGCGGTTCATCCCCGGACTGCCGCGGCGCGGCACGCTGTGGTGGGCGCTTCCCGCGATCCTGATCGGGGCGTCCATGCTGTTCGCCATGTGGCCGCAGCAGTTCATCGCGGAGACGGACCGCCTGGGCATCGGCCGCATGGAACAGTCCCTCCTGGCGCTGTCCGGCGGCGTGGCGGGGGCATCCCTGGCGGCTCCGCAGGCGTCCGCGTCCCTTGATGCCGGACTGGTCCGCCGGTACATCGGCGACGTCGGCACGATCCTGGTCGCGCTGGCGTTCCTGCTGCCCGCGCTCGTTTTCCTGTTCATCCGCGACTGGCTCCCGCTTTTCAAGGCAGCATTCCGCGCCGATCCGAAGCCGGAGGCGGCCGAGGCGGCGGAGGAACCGGAAATCCAGCCTGTTTCTGCCGGACGTCCCGGCAGGATCTACACGCCCGGCAATCCCGCGGGCGAAGTCTGGAATCCGCCGGCGTCCGAACCTGAGATCCACCAGTACGCCGAAGCGGAAGCCGAAGAAAACGGGGAACCGGAACCGGAGGAAGAGGCGGAGGAAAAGCCGTCCGGATTCAAAAACGCGCTCGGAAGATTCCTCGGGCTCCGCACGGCTCCTTCTGCGAAAAACGAAGAACCGGAAGAGGACGATGATGATATCATCGCGCCGCCGGTCCGGCCTCCGGCGCAGACCATGCAGCGGCCTTCCGCCGTGATCCGCGACCCGAACGAAGTCGTGGCGCCGCCTCAGAAACGCAGAAATGTCCAGCCCGTGCCGGGCGCTGTCATCCGCGATCCGGACGAACTGGTCGTCACGCCGCGTCCGAGACCTGCCGCGGCCGCTCCGGCGCCCGCGCCTCAGCCTGTCCCCGTTCCGACTCCCCTGCCTCAGTCTGCCCCAGCTCCGGCGCCCGCGCCTCAGCCGCTGGAAGAGAGCTGCGACGAACCGGAAGAGCCCGCCGCCGCATATCCCGATGAACCGGAAGCGGACGTCGAGGAAGAACCCGTTGCCCCCGCTCCCACTCCCGCCCCCGCTCCCAAGCCCGCGCCGCGCGTGATACCGGTGCAGAGCTATGCCGAAAACAAGAAGAGATTCGACCAGGCGCCGCCCCCGCCCGCTCCCGCCGACGAGCCGCCCCCGCCGCCTCCGGTCTACGAGGAATACCATCTGCCCAGCCCGATGCTGCTGGACCGCCACGGCGACAACATCGCCAAGGAGGACCAGGCGTACATCCGCGAGGCCGGCGCCAACCTTGAAAAAACGCTGACGGACTTCGGAGTCGGCGGATATGTCTCGAACATCACAGTCGGGCCGCGCGTGACGCAGTTCGAGATCGCGCTGAATCCGGGCGTCCGCGTGGAGAAGGTCACCAGCATTCAGAACAACATCGCCATGGCGATGGAGGCGCAGAGCATCCGCATCCGTGCGCCGATCCCCGGCAAGGACGCCGTCGGCATCGAGGTCCCGAACAAGGCATCCAGCACGGTCTATCTGCGTCCGCTGCTGGAATCCGCCACATGGCGCGAATCCCATGCTGCGATCCCGATCCTGCTCGGGCGCGACATCGCGGGCGAAGTTTACCTGACCGACCTCGCGAAAGCGCCGCACCTGCTGATCGCCGGCTCCACCGGCTCCGGCAAGTCCGTCTGCATGAACACCCTCATCATGAGCCTGCTTTTCCGGTTCTCTCCGGACGAGCTGAAGCTCATCATGGTGGACCCGAAGGTCGTGGAGCTGGAGATGTACCGTCCGATCCCGCACCTGATCACGCCGGTCGTGAACGACCCGAAGAAAGTGCCGCTGGCGCTCCGCTGGGGCGTCAACGAGATGGAGCGCCGCTACATGGTGCTGGCGAAGGTCAAGGCGAAGAACCTTGCGGCGTTCAACTCGCGTCCGCCGGATCCGCAGCCGGTCATCGACGACTACGGCATGCTGGTCCCGCCGAAGCTCCCGATCCTGATCATCATCATCGACGAGCTCGCCGACATCATGATGACGGACGCGAAGAGCGACGTGGAGACCAGCATCTGCCGCATCGCGCAGAAGGGCCGTGCCGCGGGCGTCCATCTGGTCATCGCCACGCAGTCGCCGCGCAAGGACGTCGTCACCGGCCTTATCAAGACGAACTTCCCGACCAAGATCGCGTTCCGTGTCAGCACCGGCATGGACAGCCGCGTGATCCTGGACGCTGTCGGCGCGGAAAAGCTGCTCGGCAACGGCGACATGCTGTTCAATCCGCCCGGCGCCGCCAACCTCGAGCGCATTCAGGGCGCAT
Organism: Lentisphaeria bacterium; assembly: GCA_017455665.1. Lineage (GTDB taxonomy): Bacteria > Verrucomicrobiota > Lentisphaeria > Victivallales > UBA1829 > UBA1732. The sequence goes on along the minus strand of JAFSZN010000140.1, from coordinate 9,874 downwards.
ACGTCTCCGACCCCGAGATCGCCAAGGTCATCGACGAGGTCGCGGCGCAGCGTCCGCAGACGTTCGACGACGGCATTGTCGCGGGCGGCGACGAGGAGGACGAGGAGGAAGAGCCCAAAGGGCGCCGCGGCAAGGGAAAAGCCTCCAGGGGCGGATCCCGGGACAGCGGCGGATACGACGACGAGCTGGACGACTACGACGATGCCGACAGCATGGCGAGTTCCGACGTCGTCCGTGCCGCCGCGGACAAGTATCTTGAGCCGACCGATCCGCCGATCATGGTCCGGGCGCTCGAGATCATCATCAACGAGCAGCAGGTCAGCACGTCCTATCTCCAGCGCAGACTCGGCATCGGCTACAACAAGGCCGCCGACATAATTGATAAACTCGAACAGCGCCACGTGATCAGCGCCCCGCTTCCCGGCGGGCAGAAACGCACCATCCTGATCACGGACGGCCTGGAAACGCCCAATGACTGAGGTGTCGAAACATGACTGATCCAGAAGATCCCGAAGCAAAGAACGAACAGGAACTGAACCTCTTTTCCGATCAGCCCCGCCCCGAAGAGGAAGCCCAGGCGGAACCTGAACCCGGCTTTGACCTGTCCGCAGAGGAAACTTCGCCCGCGGAACCCGAGTATAACGAAGCGATGGAGCCCGGCGTGAGCCCGGCGGAAGGCATTGCGTCCGAACAGGATGCCGCTGTGGCGGCGGAGCCGGAGGAACAGAGTTTCCCGGCAGCGGGCGCACGGGATGACGATCCCCCGGTCGTTGCGCCGCCTCCGCCCCGCAGGAAAACTTCCGCATCCATACGGCCCGGCGTCGTCGTTGCGCCCCGCGCCGTACGCCCGGCCGCCCCGGCGTCGTCTCCCGTTTCGACGGCCGCCGTCCGGAACCACAAACCGCTTCCGCACGCGCTTCAGGCGGACCAGCCGCTGGGACAGATGCTGGCGTCGGTCCGCAATGCGCGCGGGATGTCCCTGGAGGAGGTCGCGGGCTTCACGCGCATCCGCATGGAGTATTTGGTCGAGCTGGAAGGCGGCAAGCTGCTTCACAGGCTTCCGCCGGTCTACATCTCCGCATACGTCCGCAAGCTCATCGAAGTCTACGATCTCTCCGGCGAGGACGGCGAAATCCTGCTGAAAAGAATGCGGAAGGAAACACCGCAGGATCCCGAGGAGCTTCCGAAGACGCTTCTTGAGACCGTGAACGAAAACACGCTGGTGAACGAGGGCGAGACCAAGCGGATCCGCAATTACACCGTCATCTTCTATATCGTCATCGGCATCGTCTCCGTCGCGCTGCTCTGGCTCGTCGTCCTGGTGATCATGCATTATTCAGCGGCAAAGGAGCCCGGTCCGGGACACGATCCCGCGGCAGCCGTGACTCCCGGCACGGTCCCGTCCGCGGAAGAACCTGTTTTCCAGACGGTCCACATGGACGAATCGGAGCTGGATGCCCTGATCGTGCCGGAGACGCCTTCCATCTCCGTGCTGAAGATGAGCAAGATGCCCGGCGTCCGCGAATCGCTGTAGCCGCGGCTTCACACGAACAGGCTTATCGGGGAGCGCCGTGCCGCTCTCCGGGACCGTTGTCGACTGTTTCCTCTACGTCGGGCGCAGCCTGTACGCTGCCCGCCTGTTTTTCTTCCGAGTTCCTGTTCCACCATCTGCTGTAAAGGGGGTAAAAGACAACGCCAAAAACCAATATGAGGAACAGGATCGTGACCGGCAGTTCTCTCACGAATCCGGGGATTTCCTTTTTCATGGCGGATGACTCTTTTCAGAGCAGGTTGTTCAGCAGGGGCTTCAGGAATTTTCCGGTGTAGGATTTCCTGCAGGCGGCGACTTCCTCCGGGGTGCCGGTCGCGATGACGCGTCCGCCCTCGTCGCCGCCCTCGGGTCCGAGGTCGATGATGTAGTCGGCGGTCTTGATGACGTCGAGGTTGTGCTCGATGACAAGGATGGTGTTTCCCTTGTCGCGGAGCATCATGAGGACCTGGAGGAGCTGGCGGATGTCGGCGAGGTGAAGGCCGGTCGTGGGCTCGTCGAGGATGTAGAGGGTGTTGCCGCGCGGGATCTTGGCGAGCTCGGTGGCGAGCTTGACGCGCTGCGCCTCGCCGCCGGACAGGGTGGTGGCGCTCTGGCCGATGGAGATGTAGCCGAGGCCGACGCTTTCCAGCGTTTTGAGCTTGCGCGCGATGGGCGTGACAGCGGAGAAGAACTCGACGCCCTCGGACACGGTCATGTCCAGGACCTCGGAGATGTTTTTCTTCTTGTAGCGGACGGAGAGCGTTTCCTCGTTGAAGCGGCGGCCGTGGCACACGGGGCACTCCACGTACACGTCCGGCAGGAACTGCATTTCGATGCGGCGGATGCCGTCGCCCTGGCAGTCCTCGCAGCGTCCGCCCTTCACGTTGAAGCTGAAGCGGCCGGGCCCGTAGCCCCGGACCTTGGATTCGGGCAGGGAGGCGAAGAGGTTGCGGATGGCGGAGAAGAAGCCGGTGTAGGTGGCGGGGTTGGAGCGCGGGGTCCTGCCGATCGGAGTCTGGTCGATCATGATCGCCTTGTCGATGAACTCGAGGCCGCGGATCTCCTTGTGCGCGCCGACCTCGCCCGCGTCGGCGAGCTCGAAACGGTGCTCGAGCGCGCGGCGGAGGATGCCGTTCACGAGTGAGGACTTGCCGGACCCGGACACGCCGGTCACGCAGGTGAAGACGCCGAGCGGGATCTTCACGTTGATGTTCTTGAGGTTGTTGTGCGTGGCGCCGATGATCTCGAGGAACTTGCCGGACCCGGCGAGGCGTTTTTCCGGGACGGGGATGGACTCCTCGCCGGAGAGGAATTTTCCGGTGAGGGAACGCGGGCAGTTGACGAGCTCGGCGGGCGGGCAGGCGGCGACGATCTCGCCCCCGTGGACGCCGGCGGCGGGTCCGAGGTCGATCACGTAGTCTGCGCTCTGGATGGTCTCCGGGTCGTGCTCGACGACGACCACGGTATTGCCGATGTCGCGGAGGTTTTTGAGGGTGGCGAGGAGCTTGGCGTTGTCACGCTGATGCAACCCGATGCTGGGCTCGTCGAGGATGTAGATGACGCCGACGAGGCCGCATCCGAGCTGGGTGGCGAGGCGGATGCGCTGTGCTTCGCCGCCGGAGAGCGTGCCGGATTCGCGCGTGAGGGAGAGATAGCCGAGGCCGACGTTCTTCAGGAACATGAGGCGGCTGCGGATCTCCTTGAGGAGCTCGGCGGCGATCTTGTCCTGCACGTCGGTGAGCTTGAGGCCCGCGAGGAAATCCAGCGCGGCGGACACGCTCTTGCAGTTGAAGTCGTGGATGCTGGCGCCGCCGATCTCGACGGCGAGGCTTTCCGGGCGGAGGCGCGCGCCATGGCAGGCGGGGCAGGTCTTCCGCATGGTCAGCTCCATCAGGCGGGTGCGGACGCTCTCGAACTCGGAATCCTGGCTGCGGCGCTGGAGATTGGCGAGGATGCCCTCGAACGGCTTCTTCATCTCGTGGCGCTTGCCGCGCATGTAGAAACTGAAGTCGATGATCTCGTCGCCGCTGCCGTAAAGCAGGACGTGGCGGACGTGCTCGGGGAGGTCGCGCCACTTGGTGTCCATCAGCTTCGGGAGACCGTAGTGGGCGGCGATGCACTTGAGCATGTGGTTGTAGTAGATGATGAGGCGATGCGCGCCGCGTCGCCAGGCGGGGACCGCCCCGTGGCGGAGTGTGGCGTTTTCGTCCTCGACGACCTTCGCGGGGTCCATGACCTGAAGCGAACCGATGCCGCTGCAGACCGGACACGCGCCGTAGGGGCTGTTGAACGAGAAATTGCGCGGCTCGGGCGGGGAGATGCTGATGCCGCAGTCCTCGCAGGAAAGATGCTCGCTGATGAGCTCCTCGCGCCAGACTTTTTCGCCGGAGACGAACGTGGCGTCGCGGTCCTCGAGCAGGAGCAGCATCACGCCGTCGCCGAGCTTCAGGGCGGATTCGATGGAGTCGTTGAGGCGGGAAGGCTCGAGCTTGCCGCAGACGAGACGGTCCACGACCGCCTCGATGTTGTGCTTGACCTTCTTGTCGAGCGGGGCGATCTGCTCATCGAGCGCGACGATCTTCCGGTCGATGCGGGCGCGCACGAAGCCGTCCTTGCGGAGCTTGTCCAGGATGTCGCGGTGTTCGCCCTTGCGGCCGCGGACGACCGGCGCGAGGATCATCATGGCGGGTCCGGCGGGAAGCTGGAGCAGGCGGTCGCGGATGCGCTGCGCGGACTGTGCGGCGAGGACCTTGCCGCATTTGGGGCAGTGGGGGGTGCCGACGTGGGCGTAGAGCAGGCGGAGATAGTCGTATATTTCCGTGACGGTCGCGACCGTGGAACGCGGATTGGAGCCCGCGGAGCGCTGTTCGATGGCGATGGACGGGGAAAGCCCCTCGATGTGGCGGACTTTCGGCTTGCCCATGCGGTCGAGGAACTGGCGGGCGTAGGCGGAGAGGCTTTCGACGTAACGGCGCTGTCCCTCGGCGTAGAGCGTATCGAACGCGAGCGAGGACTTGCCGGAGCCGGAAAGCCCGGTGATGACGGTGAGACGGTCACGCGGGATCGTGACGTCGATGTTTTTCAGGTTATGTTCGGCAGCGCCGTGAATGATGATGTCCTGCATGTTGACGTCCATTTCGTGTGAGTTCAGGAAGTGATGTGTTCCGCCCCGGCTTCCGGGTGCGAGGATGAGATGAAGCGCGCCGCCTTGCGCTGCCGGCGTTTTTCGAACTGGAACATCTGGATGGCGTTCCAGCTGTTGTGCCAGAGGATGTAGAACAGCGGGCCGAGGGCGGCGACGGGCGAGGCGAACGTGATCGCCAGATAGATCGTGAAGGAGGTGTTTTTCTGTCCGAGGAGCTGGCTGGATTCGAGCTTGCAGCGGCGCGGTCCGAGCAGCCACCCGGTGAAGAAGTTCAGGACGCAGACGGCGAGCGTGGCGCAGCCGATCTGGAGGAGGATGGTGACGGCGCTGACCTCCTGCTCGTCAAACGTCTTGCGCGCCATGCCGCCGAGGATGAGGAGCATGACGGACCATGCCCAGAGGGCGTGCGGCGCGATCTTGTACTTGGCGAAATCGGCGAGCCACGGCCAGAAATGCAACAGAACGCGCGAGAGGAAGACGGGGAGCGCCATCACGAACGCGATGTTCAGGAAGACTTCGTTGACGAACTCCCATCTCAGCTGCCCCGTGACGAGCGGGAGGAGTCCGATCAGGAAGAGCGAGATGCCGAGGTCGCTGATCAGGAAGCCCATCAGGACCGTGGCGACGTTTCCACCCAGGAACGCGATCACGACGGGCGCGGCGGTGGCGGTGGGGGAGATCGCCGTGAAGAAGACGGCTTTCGCGACCTCGGTATTGCCGCCGCAGAACCAGCATGCCAGAAGCCACGCCAGGACGCCGATCGCGAGGTTGGCGGCGAGCAGGTACCAGTGGTACAGGCGAATCTTCAGGCCGCTGAACTTGATGCCGAGGCAGGCGTTCAGGAGCATGACGACGAGCAGCCAGCGGACCATAAAGGATGCGCGTGACATCCAGGGGAAACAGAGTCCGATGAAGAGCGGGATGATGATTTTGGCGGGCTGGCTGAGAGCTTTCCACATAAGGTGAAACCTGAAGATAAAATGAATCGCGGGCGCGAAAGGAAAGAAATAATATAACTCCAAAGGTCTTTTTTTTCAAGGCGGGAAGGCAATGCCGCCGTTATCGCGCCGGGACCGGAGAAACAAAAAGCCTGTCACATTCAACCGATAGAAACAGCAGATGTTTGCATGTTTGCTTCGTCCGAAAGTGCGGAAAAAGAGTTTTAGTTGAAGAGTCCGTGCGGCGGCATCGGGACGGAAAGCATGATTTCCCGCGGCAGGGAAGATCCGGAAGGAAAGCCTTGAAAAAGGGACAGGAAAGATGCGAAACCGCGTGGAAAAGAAGGCGGGACACTGCCCGGGCGGCCGCACGGACTCTGATTTGACAATCAATCGAAAAAGAACTATGAACGGAGACGGAAGGACGATGAAGCTGTCGGAATATTTTCTGCCGTACCAGAAACGGTGGATCCTGGACGACTCGCGGATGAAGCTGTACGCGAAATCGCGCCGGATCGGCATCACATACGCCACAAGCTTCCGCGTGAACGACAAGTGTCTGCGGCGGCCGGGGACGGTGCAGTGGGTGACCAGCCGCGACGAGTTCACCGCCCGCGAGTTCATCACGGACTACATCGCGAAATGGGCGGCGGCGGCCAACGCGGTCTGCCGCGGACTCGCCGGGGAGGATGCCGCGGTCATCGACCCTCTGCATGGGATCCGCGCCTACACGGCGGAATACGGCAACGGCAGCCGGGTCATCAGCCTGTCCAGCACGCCCGAGGCGTTCGCCGGGAAGGGCGGGGACATCCTGATCGACGAGGCGGACCTGCACAAGGACAGCGGGAAAGTGATCGACATGGCGCTGCCCTGCACCACGTGGGGCGGCCAGCTGGAAATGGTGTCCGCGCTGAGCGTTGACGGAAGCGGCGAATCGCCGTTCTGCCGGATGCTTCACGAGGCGGAACACGGCTCGAACGCGATGGGATGGAGCGTCCACAGGACGAACATATTGGATGCCGTGGAAGAGGGATTCGTGGAACGCGTCAACGCGGTGACCGGGAGCGAAATGAGCCGCGAGGAATGGCTGAAGACGATGCGTGCGAAATGCCGCACGGAAGACGCCTGGCGGACGCAGTATCTGATCGAAGCGGCGGAGGCGGGCGCGTCGCTGCTGGACTACGGCATGATCGGCGCGTGCGAAAACGACGCCGCCGACTTGGAAAAAGCGTTGAACGAACATCCGAAGGCGATCCGGTACGCCGGATACGACGTTGGGCGGAAGAAGGACGTCGGGGTGTATTTCGAGCTGACGCGCATCGGGGACATCCTGTGGCAGAGCGGATACGAAGTCATGGAAAACATGCCGTTCCGCATGCAGGCCGACGCACTGGCGCGCCGCCTCGACGACGCCCGGCTGGAACGCCTCTGCATCGACGCGACCGGGATCGGGATGATGCTGGCGGAGGAGATGCAGGAACGCCACGGGAAATACCGCGTGGAGAGCGTGACGTTTACGGGGCCGGTGAAGGCCGCGCTCGCCATGCCGGTCCGGGCGGCGTTCGAGTCGCGCGGCATCCGGATCATCGCCGACGATGTGCTGCGGCACGATTTGCATAAGATCGTGCGGAGCGTGACCGCCGCCGGAAACGTGCGCTACGACGCCGAACGCGACGAATCAGGACATTCGGACCGGTTCTGGGCGCTCGCACTGGCGGTGCATGCGGCGGGCCGGGGAAACGAGGCGCCGTGCGGAGTCGATCCTCTGCCGCCACCTCATCAGCGGCGCATGGAAGACCGTATCTTCGGCTGGTAGGAGGACAAGTCCTCCACTACAGTTGTGCCCGGCTCCGCTCGGGCACACACAGAGTGTGTCGAGTAGTGCCGTGCTCCGCTACGGCACGGAAAACGGATTTTTACTACCCCATTGGGGACAAGACAAAACAAACATAGGAGCAGGAAATGAGCACTGTAAAACAGGACGCGAACGGAGTCCCGGAGGAATGGACTCTGCTGCATGCGGGCGTGAACCGGCTCGTGAAAAACGGAAAGGACTATGAACTGCGTTTGAGCGTGGAGGACCTGGACGCCATCGCGGCGTACCAGGCGAAGAAAGGCGAGGCGATCCCGATCGACTCCAACCATTATCTCCACATCCTGGCGGAGAAGCACGGCGTGGAGGAAAGCGAAGCGCTTCGGCTGATCCCGTCGGGCGTTGCCGCGATGGGATTCGGGACGCTGTTCCGCGAGGGCGACGAGCTTCGCATCCGGGCGGAATGGACGCCGGGCGCGTACGAACTCCTGAAGGAGAAGATCTTCCGGTACTGTTCGCCTGTGATCCGCGGCCTGAAGGAAGGCCCGATCCGCATCACGAGCGTGGCGATGGAAAACGAGCCCGCGCTGAACTGCGAGGACGTCCTGGCGGCGGGCGGCGAAGGAGATGACGCCGACCCGGAGGACATCGGACGGAACGCCATCGAACTGAAACGCCTTCAGGACCCGATCGAACGCGCCCTCGGGCGTCTGCTCGGGAAGACGGCATGGAACGAGATCGTGCTGTCCGGCGAGGACGACGAGGATGGCGCGATCGAGCGCACTGCGGCCGCGATCGAGACGAAAGCCGACGTCATCACCGCCATGCGCGAAGGACTCGGCATCGCGGACGGCGAACCCGACGATGCGATGTCCGCGGCGCTGAATGCCGTGAAGGAACGCGCCGGACAGGCGGACGCCCTGCGGCAGGAGCTCGACACGATGGTCTGCGCCGCCGAGGAAAAACGCAAAGCGGAGCTGATCGAACAGGGGCTTCAGGAAGGGAAACTGACGCACGCGCTGGAAGGCTGGGCGAGGACCCAGGACTGCGCCGTGCTGGCATCCTATCTGGAGCATGCGCCCGCCGTGGTGCCGGGCCGCATGGCGTTCGCGCCGGAGAAACGGCGCGCGCCGAAGCGGAGCCTGAGCGCGGCGGACGAGGAAATGATCCGGAAATTCGGATTCGACAAAGACGAATACCAGCGCGCCATGCACGGCTGAAAAGCCCTGCGGCGCAAAACAATCACAACACATGAAGGAGACATGAACCATGTCAGCACTCACACAATCCAGAGACACCCGTGAAATCGCGGCCGGCGGCGTTCACTACACGCGTGAATTCACCGTCGCCTCGGGCAGCACCGTTTACGCGGGCGGCATCACCGCGATCAACTCCAGCGGGAAAGCGATCCCCGCCACGTCCGCGGGCGCCATCACCGTGGTCGGCCGCGCCGAAAACACGGCGGCCGGCGGCGAAACCGTCAAGACTCGTTCCGGCATGTTCCTCTACGCCCCGGTCAGCAGCGGCGCGTTCGCGCTGAGCGACCTGAACAAGACCTGCTACGTGAAGGACGACCAGACCGTTACGCTGACGGGCGGCACGGCGGCGGTGGTCGCGGGCGTCGTTCGCGACGTGCTCGCGGACGGCGTGGTGGCGGAAATCGGCAACGGCCCTCGCTGAGCCGGATCATCCGAGTTCAACAACACAAAAACAATCTGAAAAAGGAAAACGAATATGGAACTCAATCATGAAACGCTGTCCGCGATGCGCACCAGCTTCAATCTGAAGTTCAAACAGGCGGTGGAAGGCGCGGAGACGATCTACCGCGACCTCGCCGACATCGAGGGCGATCCGAAGCACACCGCCATGGAAATCCCGTTCCTCGACGCCTTCGCCGGGATGCGCGAATGGCTCGGCCCGCGCCAGATCAAGAACCTCGCCACGCACAAGATCCGCCTCGTGGAACGTCCCTGGGAGGACACCGTGGCAATCCCGGTGCGTGACGTCGAAAGCGACAACTGGGGCATTTACGGCACGCTCGTCGCCGCCATGGGCGAAGCGGGCGAACAGCTGTGGGACACGCTCTTCACCGAAGCGCTCGTGAATCCGCCGAACTGGATCGACGGCGCCAGCTTCTACAACAGCTCCCGCAAGTACGGCCCGAGCACGATCAACAACGTCACGACCAACGCCCTGACGTTCGCCAACTTCGGCTCGTTCTTCACCCAGATGTACTCGTTCCGCGGTCACAACGGCCAGCCCGTCAACACGCGCCCGACGCACCTGATCGTCGGCCCCGCGCTCGAGGACACCGCCCGCGAGATCCTGTACTCCGACACGTACCGCGACGCCAGCGACCAGGAATTCGCCAATCCGCACAAGGACAAGGTCAAACTGGTCGTCAGCCCGCGCCTCACCGGCACGAACGCCAACTACTGGTTCCTGGG
>JAFSZN010000139.1 GCA_017455665.1 Lentisphaeria bacterium | reverse complement strand
GCTCGTGCTTCGCGGCGGCTACCCGTATCTCGGTCGGATCGTTGGCGTGTTCTGCGTGATCGTGCCTTACGGTCTGACGATTACGTGGACGCATCTCGGCGCGCGTCTCGCTGCGGTCGAGCAAACGCAAGCCGCATAACGCGGACGGTCGGACGAGGGGCGCAATGCGTCAAAAACGTCATGCACGTTCGGCACGCAGAAACGCCCTTCGCAACACAAAAACGAGAACGAAAACGGCTGAACAACGCCGCAGAAAAGCGGCGTTTTCAGCCGGAAACCGGAGACTACAAGAGTAAACGAAACGGCGTTTTGTGCCTTTTTTGCGCGCTCGGCTCGTTCTTCGCGGCGGCAACCCGAATAACGGTCGGAACGTGGGCGTGTTCTACGTCAACGTGAATAACGCTCTGACGAACACGAGGACGAATATCGGGGCGCGCTTGGCAACAAATGTTCTTTCAGGCACAAAATCCCGCACCGGACAAAGGTGAAGAGGGCTTGCGGAGACGCAAGCTGGAAGCCGCTGTCCCTGCGAACAGGCACATGTAACTACGACATAAGCGTGTCCGCTGTGAGTTAGTAGGTAAGCCGCGCGAGGCGACTTATTCGGAAGCCCAATTATGGACGGCATTTGCAGAAAAAAGATCAACTGGCATGAAACGACTTGGAAACGCATTCGATGAAATCGTGTCGGTCAAGAATCTTTTGAAAGCACACCGAGAAGCGAGAAAGAACAAGCGAAGATATTTTCAGGTGCTTCGCTTCGAGCGACACCTTAAACATAATATACGGAAGCTCCACAAGGAACTCGTTGAAAACCTGTGGAGCGTTTTTGGCTACAGGCAGTTTCTCCGGTACGACAGCGGGAAGATTCGCGTCATCGACTGGAATCCGTGCTACAAGGACAACCTGGTACAACACGCAATCGAGCGCGTGGCCGGGCGATACCTGACAAAGACGTTCATCGAAGACACCTACGCCGGGGTCAAGAAACGAGGCATCCACAAAGGCGTGATGCGGATGAAGCAGTTCCTGTCGGAGTACACGGCGGACATGCCGATCTACGTCCTGAAACTGGACGTTCGGAAATACTACCAGAACATCGACCACGAGATACTGAAAGAAAAACTGCGGCACAAGATCAAGGACAAGCGTGTGCTGAATCTGTTCTACCTCATCATCGATTCCCATTTCCCCGGACTGCCAATCGGGAACTACCTTTCGCAACTTCTGGCGAACTTCTACCTGACAAGCTACGACCGCTTCGTGAAGGACAGCGGCTTCAAGCACTATTCGCGGTACTGCGACGACATCGTGGTCCTGAACTCCGACAAAAACAAACTCCGGGATCTTCTTCGGGAGACACAGGCGAAATTCGCGGAACTGAAACTGACGATCAAGCCGAACGTGCAAATCTATCCCATCGAACGCGGCGGCATCGACTTCCTCGGCTACGTGTTCCACCGGGACAAAATCTGCCTCCGCAAGAAGATGATATTCCGATACCGCCGGGCGGCGATCCGCTTCAACGAAAACCCGACCGAGAAGAACAGCAAACCGCTTTCGTCATACTGGGGATGGTTTGAGTGGTTGACCGACGGAGATAGATTGTGGCACAGATTTTTCGCCCATTCCTATAAAAAACTTCAAGCCCAATTCAAACCAGGAGGCAAAAACCATGAACGAAATTCCGAAGGGACTGCAAACGTACTTCCTCAATGAAACGGAGAGCGAGGAACGCCCGGCAATCCGCAGAGAGGGCGCGAACATCGTGATCCCGATCCTGATCCGCGAGGCAACGAAGACGGACGAATCCGGCAACGAGAAAACGATCTTCAAGTTCTTCGAGGTCGTGACGGCGTTCACCGGACAGGACATCGAGAACTACGACAAGTGCCTGATCCAGTCCTACGCGGCGATCCGCAAGCACCTCTACGGCGAACCGGCCGTCCAGTCCGAAATGCGGGACGACAAGTGCTGGGAAGCGCACCGTCTCGCCGTCCGCGCAACGTTCCCGAAGTATCGCGGCGAGGTGATCCCGCAAATCGCCCGGTTCGAGGAAATCAAGACAAAGTTCTGGAATCTGATCGATGACACGCTCGCCGCAATGGGAGAAACGCGGTCGATTCTTCCGCCGTATTTCAATTCCACGACCATGCTTGACTTTGCGAAAGCAAAGCACCTGTCCGCAGACACGATCCGCGATCTCGCCGTCCAGTTCCAGGGCATCAATTCCGATCTGCAAAGCAACAACCGTAATTGGGGCGAACTGTTCGACTAATGGGCTACGGCAACAAGCACTACAAACCCGTTGAACTGCCGGATTCCGGCGTCGGGGAAGATGTTCCCAGTATCGCCGCGAAGCCGAAGGAAACCAAATTCCTCGACGGAGACGAAGCCGGAATCGAATCCATCCTCAACATCCCCCTGGTGTTCACGGACTGGATCGTGCTGCCGTCAAGATACGGAGAAGAAGGGAAAGAGTTCGTGAAACTGCAATTCCTTGCGAAAGACGGATTCCGTACCGTTACTTCCGGTTCAACGTATCTGATCGACCAGGTGAAGAAACAAGAAAAACTCATCCCGGAAGGCGGAGACAGGCGTTTCAAGGCAGTCATCAGGAAACACGGTCGCGCCTTTATCTTCGAGGCTGTAAAATGACAGACAAAGATAAACAAGAAATCGCGGAGATCGTGGTGAAAGCCATGATCGAACAGGAAAAAGCCGAACAGGCGCAGTGCGGCGGTCATTCCTGTCCTTTGGGATTCGACGCGGCGACCGTGGAGACAATGAGATCATTCGCGGAAGCCGTCAAAACGGGCAAGAAGGCCGCCGTGATCGCGTTCATCACGCTTTCGGTCGGGGCTTTATGCTCTGCGGTGGTCGCCGGAATCAAGGAGCTTATCAGCAAATAACATGGTGATCCCATGAGGCGGTACAAAATTCTAATCATTGCGGGGGGCGGCGTGTTCGGCGCAATCCCGGCGCATTTCCTGGGGATGCTCCCCAATGCAAAGCAAACACTGGCCGGTGTGGATATGATCGCGGGGTGTTCCATAGGCGGCATACTCGCCGCCGCATACGCAATCGGCAAGCCGTTCTACCTGATCGACGAGGTGTTTCAGGCGCGCGCCGGGGAGTGTTTCTGCAAGCGGTTCAACGCGCGGATCAATCCTCTGGCGTGTCCGACCTACAAGACGGAAACGCTCGATGCGGTGCTTGACGACATGATCGGGCAAGCGAAGATGGGAGACATCAAAAAATACTATCCCCGCTTAAAGCTGGTCGTTCCCGCGCTCAACATCACGGAATGGAAATACCTTGTCTTCGAGAACATCACCAGAAAATATTTGGACGTGCCGCTGAAAGACGTTGCGGGCTACACGTCTGCCGCGCCGAGTTACTACGCCGGGCGGGAGTTCGAGGGGAATTGCATCATCGACGGCGGCCTTATCGAGGTCGCCCCGCTGCTGACGGCAACGCACGAAGTCAAGCACAAGTACGGCATCCCGTTCATGGCAATGGACGTTCTCATGTTGGGAACGGGCCGCGACGAGATCGAAAATCCGCTGACATTGAAGAAATACAACGCCCTTGATATTATCGGGATCGCAAAGAAAGTCCTGCGCCCGCAAGCAACGCTCGGCAACGAAATGGCGACGCGGTTCTGGGGAGAACAAATGGGCCTCGGCATGTTCAATTATTTCAATCCATGCGTGATCGACGGCGAACTTGACGATGTTTCGCAAATCCCAGACCTCATCAAAAATGCCGAACAATACAAGGACGATTTCTTCCGCGCCTGGGACGAATGGCTTTCACGATAGGAGATCAAAAAATGACTGACCAACAAGCGTATGATGCAATCAAATTCGGTACGCTGGCAAACATCGACATGATGCTATCGGCGTGGTTCTGCGACAACAACGGCTGCGGCTGCGCCGGATGTCCTTTCCGAGATAAAGGGTTCAAGAGGGACTGCCCTCGACATCAAGTGCGTAATGCAATAAAAGAACTTGAGAAAAAAAACGAACCGGCCAAGAACCAATAAAAAGCCTTTCCCTTGGTTGAGGCTTTCCGGAGTGCTGTTCCTTTCAGCATTCCGGTTTTTTTCTGCCTTTCTTTTTGCGTGGTTGACGGAATTTGCTTGTATATGCGAATGTTCGCACAAAACAACCGAAACAACTCAAAGGAGAACGTAAGTCATGGGACTTGCAGCAAGGTATCAAACCGCAGACGAAATCCCGGAGGATGTCCGCCAGGATTACGTCGAAGACACCGTGAGCGAGCAGCACAAAGGCACATGGGTGCTGAAAGACCTGTTCGCAGTCGAAAAATCTCTCGCAAACGAACGCCGCGAACACAAGGAAACCAAGGCGAAGATCACCAATCTCAACGACCAGGTGTCGAAGATTCAAGGTGAACTCGACAAGTTCCACGAGGCCGGGACTTTGGAAGAGCTGCTGGAACTTCGGAAAAAGGCGAACGAACAGAATCCGCCGAACGTCGAAGAACTCCTGAAGACGAACAAAGAACTTTCCGACAAACTCCGCGTCGCGACGAAATGGCGGACCGACAACGAACCCCGCCTGACGCAACTTGAAGAGGAACAGAAAGAGTACAAACTCAAAGACGACCGCGCAAGCGCGAAAGATGCCATCGGCAAAGCGGTGAAGGGGCTACAGGGTGTGAACGGAGACGCGCTTTCCGACGTCCTGTACTACCAGTACCTCGCCGGAACGCTCAAACGGAACGAGATCGGAGACATCGTAACCGCGGCAGACGGAACCGCGCTCGAAGACTTCGCATCCCGCTACGCGAAGGAACACGGCCTGATTCTCCAGAACGTTTCGGGCAAGTCGAATCCACCCGCCGGGGGCGGCGGTTCTTCCAAGGCGGCACTTCAAAAGCAATACGAAGAAGCCGAGAACAGGGGGGACACGCTCGAAATGCTCCGGCTCAAAGACGAAATTTCCAAACTCAAATAAAGGAGCGTCACCATGAGTGAACCCCATTACTCTTACCAGTTTGAAAACGATGTCCGCGACCTGAAGGACATCCTTTCCACCGTCGTCAAGCAGCAACCGCGCCTGCTCCAACTCTTCCCCGTCCGCGAAGCCGCAACGTCCAGAAAACATGAATGGTTGGAGGACCAGATCAGCGGTGATCGCGTCACCGTGAACGGAGCCGTCTCCGACAGCAAAGTCCCGGTTTCCGCGACCGACCTCGGCAAGCTGCGTGTCGGGATGCTTTTCCACATCGCCGAAGACAATGCGCTGTTCCGCATCACCGCGATCGACGACAGCAACAACAAGGCCACCTTCACCCGCGTCGCCGCGAACGGCTCCGAAACGACCGCTCCCTCGAACGGAGACGTGCTGATTATCGTCTCCACCCCCGAAAAGGAAGGCACGAAGGAAGGCGAAAACAAGGTCCACCAGTCCGGCGTGAATTTCAACTACACGCAGATTTTCAGAAAGGACGTTGTCCTTTCGGGAACTGCGATCCAGACGCGCGTCTACGGCCTCGAAAACCAGATCAACTACCAGGTCAACCACCGCATGATCGACTTCGCCCGCGACCTCAACTTCACGGCGATCTTCGGTTCTCCGGTCCAGGCGAGCAACAGCGCGAACGGAGCCGCCGGCGGCCTCCTGTACTACGCCACGCAGTCCGGCGGTCTGTACGTTGACGCGGCCGGTACGGCGTTCGATTCCTTCGTTGTGAACGATGCCGCCGCCGAAATCTCCGATGCTGGCGGTACTCCGTCCGTCATCATCTGCGGTCTGGGACAAGCCCGCGTCCTCTCCGCCGACATGCGCGACAAAGTGACCATCGTCCAGCAAGACCCCACCCGCGGCGCCTATGTCGCCAACATCATCAACGACACCAACGGCAGCGGCATCCGCATCTTCGCCGAACCGGGGATTCCCGACAACGAGGCGTTCGTGGTCGATCCCGCCGGATTCGGCCTGGTCCCGATGAACGGACGCTCCGTGTGGGACGAAGACAGCACCCCGAAGGGATTTGACGGCATCAGCCGGACGATCATCGGCGAATACACGCTGGAGTTCAAGAACGCCCTTCAACGCCTGTGCTGGGTCAAGAACCTCCAGGCGTCCGCCACGGCTCTCGCCGCGAAGCGTCAGGGAGTGTCCCGCGTGAACGTCATCAGTTCCGAGGACGATCCTGTCTACATGGCAGCCGTCACCGGAGCGACGGTCTGACCGTCTGACCCGAACCAAGGTTGAACACTACAGCGGGCGGAGATCATATCAATGCCCGCTGCTTTTCCAAAAAACAAATGAAAGGCACAAAAATGAGGTTACAAATCTTTCCGTTCTCTTCCAGTCCCAATGGATGCACCGTCTGTTTCCGCGTCAACGGCGGCCCCATTCAGCAGAGGCATTTCCCGGCCGGAATCACCGTGAAGGAAATCGAAGCGGCAATCCAAGGGAAAACGATCCAGAAACCCGATCCCGAAGCGGAACGGAGAAAGCGCGAAGAGGAAGAACGCAAGCAGCGCGCGGCGGCTTCCCAGGCTCCGAACACGTCCACGGAAGATGAAATCCGCAAAAAGGACACCGAACGCGAAAAAACCGTCCTTACGCTGAACCACATGCGGAAGAAACTCAAAGAAGCCAAGGTCAAAGGCTATCAGATGTTCAAGGGCGAAGAACTCCGCAAGAAATACTATGAACTCGTTGATGCCGGGATCATCAAGGAGGACGAGGAGAAATGAGCTACACCACGCCTTACTGCGATACCGAATGGGCGGAACAGTATTTCTCCGAACGAAGCAATTCCGACAACTGGAACGATGCAACGGATGAGGAGAAACTTGCCGCTCTATGCACGGCCACGCGCGACATCTACCATCACGCCTATTTCTCCGAACTGGTGGAAACCGGGGAAGACGAAAGCGATCTTGTGCAGTTCCGTTACAAATACGACGGCACGGAAACGCGCGTGATCCCCGACCAACTCAAAGAGGCAACGTGCGAGCAAGCCATCTACAAAATGACGCTCAACAGGCTCGACGCGCTCGACGCAACGCGATCCGGCATCAGCTCCGCAAATGGAGTAGTCTTCGACAAAGAAGCGATCCCGAACATTCTCTGTGACGAGTGCATCGATCTACTCAACGAAATGGGCGCAGAGGTCGATCCCGGCGCGGGCGGACCTGGTCCTGTCGTTCAGCGCATCGAGCGAATCGAACGATAAAAAACGCCGGGGCGTGATCCCCGGCGCGGCGTGGTGGCGGCTTTATCAGGTGAAGATGATACGGTAACTCCGCAGAGGTTCATCAAGGGCGTCCTGTTTGACTTCCCATTGTCCGAAATGGCGAGCGGCACAGAATTTCCCATCCTGTTCAATCATAATCCCGCCCGCGCAAGGGTCGTTCCGATCCTCCATTCTCTCCGCCGCCGGAATCGCATCAAGGATTCCGTCAGCCCATACGACACAGTATGCCGTTCCGCTTCTTTTGTGGAGCGTGACGTTGTACTTTTTCATTCCGCAAGCTCCTTGTCGATTTGGGAAAAAAGCCGTTCGGCAATGTCGAGGGCCTTTGTTTCAACGGTGGAATATTCCGCGCCGATCCCGGCTTTTTCGAGTTTGTCTTGCAGTTCAACGACCGCCCGTATTTGCGTCCGCGTGTCGTTGCTTTGGATTCTTCCGGCCAGTTCCGCATTGATCCATTCGTCAAGCAGGGCGTCCATCCTCGCATCGTCATACTTGCGCTGTAAACTCGCGGTCACGATCTCGCGGTCACGATCCGTCCAAATTGTGATATAGTTCGGCTTGTAATAAACCGCGTAGGCGAACCGCTTTTCCGGGTCCTTCGCGTTCCGGTCATTGTAGAGTGTAATGATCCCAAAGTCGTTGGTGTTCGGCTTCTGGCATTGCGCCTGTTCCCTGGTGCAATCCGACACGACAAAATCCCTGCCGTTGTGCAGTTCCGTGATCTTCATTTCGGTTCTCCTTCTCATTCTGTTTCATTGATTGCTACTGCGCCCTCGCGTCCTTTGCGGCAATACCACAAAACGCGGTCGCTGTCGATCTTCTGCGGCCTTTCGCTGGCCTGTTCGTATGCCTCGCGGGAAACGATCAACAATTCCCCGGCGTGTGCATCGGAAAGGATTTCTCCAGGTTCGGGGTTTGCGATCCCAGCCTCACGATAGACGGCCAGTATTTGCGTCTCCGTAACGACGGCGGCGAGTTTGCCTTGAATGGCGTTGAGTACGTTTTGTTTCATCGGTGCAGTTCTCCTTTCTGTCAGGCAATCCGGTTTGCAAGTGTGCGTCCGAGTTTCCATTCGGGCGATTCGATCTGTTCGTGCATTCTCCACAGGTCGCTTTCCGTTCCGTTCTTGCAGTCGGAAATCGAGGTGGCGAGGTGTTCCTTTCCGGTGTCGAGGTCGTAGAACAAAATCTTCATGGTGCGCTTCCTTTCGATTAGTCGATGAATGAAACGAGCTGTTTCAGTCTTTCAATGCTCGCAGACGGATTTTTCACGCAACGTGCGCCGTTCTTGTCCCGGAACACTTCCAAAACGACCGCGCATCCGCAGACGGTTTTCCCGTTGATGGAAAAACTCTTTTTCCCCATTGCATTCCATTCTTTATACAGGAAATGTCCCCGGATTCCAATTCCGTGTACAACTTCTCCCCATCTTGCCTGAATGGCGCGTTTGAACTGTTCATCGATGCAACAATCCGTCTTCCCATTATAAAACGTAGAAATCCGCTCAATGGTCTTTGTTTCGGGGTTGATTAAGTAAGGTTCAAAGTCAATCATGGTCGGTTTCCTTTCGGTTTTGGTTCGTGGTTTCTTTCTTGTCGCTATACTTAATATAGCATCAATAAAGCACAATGCAAGGGCGAAACTGAAAAAAAACGAAAAAAAGTTGTTTTGAGCGAGAACGGCGGGCGGTTGACTGCACATGATCCTATAGAGAAAGGGGTTCGTCATGGCAAAAAAAACTTTATGGCAAAAGATAGATCAGAAGGTGGCGAAGATCAAAATCTTCCGAAACACCTGTCTCTTCACGAAAGAAACCGTAGAAACCGACCTGCAATCCGGCGAAACGAACGTAACGCGGGCATCGATCAAACTGAATTGCACCGCGCCGGAAAAGGTGTCTCAACACCTGATCGACAACAAACTGGTGTTCAGCGGAGACATGAGCATCGTCTTCGATTACCTGTCCCTGGCCGAAGCGGCGAAGAAAGCGAAGCCGCCGCTCGCGTTCAACGTAGGCACGGCGATTTTCGATCCCGGCGCCGACAAGATCACGTTCGGCGGGGTAGTCTACGGCATCCGCAGCATCATCCCCCAGGACTGGCAGAACGACATGCCGGGAGCGTACCTCGTGGTGCTGAAAAACGTTGGCGAAGAGGCGGCAGAATGAAGTTCAAACTGTCCGACATGAGTGCGGTTTTGAAGTTTCAAAAACTGCCGATTGACCGCCTGAATTTCGTCAAAAGAGAGGTGGCAAGCGAAGCATATCGGAGACTTGGGAAAAGATCGCCTGTCCTGACCGGGCGATACCGTGCCGGGTTCAACGTCTCAATCAACGGCATCGATTACACCGCTCCAAACCCCGCGCCCAGCGAGTACATCAAATATCGGAAAGAATACTATAAATTCGATGAATCGAAAGGGCAAAAGGCATTTGAAGGAGTAACGCTTCAAGTGACCGATGAAATCTTTATCTCGAACTCGCTGCCGTATGCTATTGCCATTGAAAACGGACACAGCAGAAAAGCCCCGGAGGGCGTTTTCCGCACGGTGATCCCAGAGATAAAAGAAGACATCAAACGATTCGCCGGAATCGCGGCGAACAAAGACGGAGGTTTGAAATGAGACAGGCCATTGACATGATAAAAGACGTTCGGAACGAAATGCGGCGGCGCGTGATCGCCGCGCTCGGCTCCAATATGAATAAACGCTGGCAACTGCCAAACGCCGCCATCAAGAAGCCGTCGGACGGCATCTGGATTCGCGAAAGCGTGAACGAAGGGAGCGAAGAACCCCTGACGAACGTCGCGTCCCGCGAGTACGCCGTTGTGAACTATGAGGTGTTCTGCGAGGCGGCGAAAGGCGCGGACGCGGCAGACGAAGCGATCCGCATCATCCGAAACGAACTCCCCGTCATCGGCGAGAAATCCATCGTCTATCAGAAGGGCAGACGGCAAGCGGTGATCCGCAGCATCGATAAGCCAGCCGGAGGGATTTCGCCTGACGATCCGACCTGGTACAGGCGCATGATCTCTTTCACGCTGTACCTCTACAACGTATAAAACGGTTGACTGAAAATGCTCTTGTAGTGTTCAACCTACCCGCCCTTTTTTCAAAAAACCGAAAACAGGAGAAAAACCATGAGTGCCACCGCACCGACCCCGAAAGCGTCTGTTCAACAGGCGAAAACCACGTACATTTCCTGGGGTGATTATGATTTTCAGTTGACCGGAAACAACACGTACCGTCCCGGCCTGACTGCCGCGAACAAAACCCGCGTCCCCACCAACGTGAAAACCTACACCAACTTCACCCCGAACGATTCGATGGAGGACATGACGATCCGTGTTCTCTACGACCCGACCGACTGGGCCGCCCTGAAAGCCCTGAAAGAGGCCGGAACCGTCAACACGCTCGAAACGTCCGACGGATTCAGCGCGCCCGCGCTGATCTCCGAAATGACAGAGATTTCCGCCGACGTCGAAGCTCCGATCACGGAGATGGCGATCACGTTCGGTTTCCCGTCTGAAGATGACACCACCACGACCACCACGACCACCCCGTAAACAAAAAAACGGGCGCGCCCTTGCTTTTTCATGTGCGGGGCGCGTCCCGCAATAATGAGGTTACAACATGAGCATCGATCTTTCCCGTCTGAAACCTGTCGAACTCCCCACCAAAGAAATCGAAATCCAGCTGAAAGACGATTTCAAGGTCAATCCCGAAACTGGGGAGAAAACCCCGAACATTCAGAAAATCACGGTCCACGCTTTATCCGGCGCGGGTGTCATTGCCTGGAACGGAAATCCGAAGAATGTGCAGGAGAGCGTTGAATATGAAGCCCGCGCCTGCCTGACCGCGCTTGTTTTTGGCGCGGATATTCCCGAAGAACAAGCGAAGCTGCTGCTCGACTACGACCGGGAAACCGCACAGAAAATCGCGATCCATGTATGGAAGATCACGGGAGAGTTCTATTCCGCCACGAAAGCAGAAAGCGAAACTGCGGAAAAAAACTCCGAGACGGCAGATGTGAGTTCGGAAGGCTGATCCACGTCTGCCGAAAATGCGGCGACCTTTCCCCGTTGTTTCCCCTTTCGCTTAAAGCCGTGATCTGGCTTGAAGCGGACGAACGAATCGAAACGAAAGAACAGTTTGAGGAGAAGAAGATCGAGCTTCAAATCAGGCAAGAACAAGCCACGGCAATTTTGAACAGCCTGGTCGATTTGAAGCAAATCGGACTGGCACAAATACCGTTCGCGAGCGAAACAGAGGCAATCGATTTTATTTACAGACTTCCGAGCAACAAAGGAGCCAGGGACGAGGAACGGAAAAATCTGCGGTGGACGATGAAACGCAGAAAGCCGGGCGAAATCCCCGCATGGAAAAAACAACGTCAAAACCAAGATAACAACTGCCAAAAAACCGGATGATGGTTCGGTTCTCCGGGGACGGGTGCTGACCTCACGCCTGTTTCCGGTTTTTCTATTTCAGGAGATCACAACATGGCGACAGACAATTTCATTCTCAAAGAAACGGCAATCCTGAACGGCGGCCGCATGGACGAAAGCGGACGTCGAACCTTGACGAAACAGTTTCAGTACGAAATCAGGGACAACAGCCCCGCGAAACGAAAACGCGCGGTAATCGACCTCGAAACACTCGTTCCGTACAAGGGGAGCTGCATGAGCGACGATCCGCGCTACACCATGAAGTCTGCGGAATGGAATTGCATGGATTGGGATAAGAAGAGCAATATCTTCTATATCAACGCGACATACCAACGGGCATCCGATGACGAAGAGGCAAGCGCACCGTGGAATCTGTCTCCGTTCAATTTCACGTTCGACACGGTGGAGCAGGCAATCGCGTTCCGCATGGCCTATGACGAAGACAACCAGCGAACGATCCCGGTCGTCAACTCCGCCGGGGACCCGATAGATGCGGACACCAACGAGATTTTCCAGCAGTTCGGCTTTTCGTACTACGTCCACCATTTCGACGCCTCCGACGTTTTCGATTTTTCCAGTTCGATCAATGCCGTTTCGCAAAGGATCGCGGGGAGAAGTTACCCGCCCGGAACGCTTCTTATTGCCTCGATCTCCGCAGAAAACCTCATCACCTATGAAGATGACGGCTACACCGAGAAGTGGAAATACACCCAGGTCAATTTGTCGCTCCGGTACAACGAGCGCGGCTGGGGACGCAGACTGCTCGATGTCGGAAACCGCGCCCGCTTCGACGATTCCATGAAATCGGAGTTGATCTACCAGTATTACGAACCGATCTACAGCGGAGACACCGTTACCTTTGCGGACACGCCAACGCTGACGAACGCCCAAGGGTATTACAGCGCGAACCGGGATTATCGCGCGTGGCTCGCGGATCACGAAGACGCTGCCGGATGCCCGGCGCAACTCCCCTACGAATACGCCGAGAGCATTCCGCTTACGGAAGAAGGAAAAATCAACACGGATGCCCTGTTCGGAATTACCCCTTATCCTGAAAAAGAATACCCGGAGTACAAGACAAAGAACTGGAATGCGCTTGATATTCCGACCGAGATCAAGCGGAGTTGGAGGTAATCATCATGGGGAAGATTCCGGTCCTGAATGATACTCAATCGGAACGGCTGAAACACCTGCTGTCCCAGAATAAGATCGACCTTACGAAACGAGGCGGTAGTTCGACCCGTCTGCCTACCATGCCGGAAGAGCCGGAAACTGTCATTTCAGGGAGTTCCTATAAGGGACCGTTCGCGGTTATTTCTGTCGGCACAACAATGGTTGAGATTGACGGATCGACAATCACGCCATCCGAAAGCGGAACTGTCCCAGCAATTATGGCAAAAGTGTCAAGCGGGGCTATCGTCATTGCCGACAACAGGACAAGCAAAGGACTGACACAATCAAGCATTGCAATCCCGGAAGATTACAGCCTCTACATGCTCAACTATTTGAGCATTTCCACATCCGCGCCTTATGGTTCAAGCGCATTTGCCGCCATTTCCGGCGCGCCGCCGCATTGGGACAATATTGTCTTCACGAAACTGGCAGATAACCGAGGCGGAGTGCTAAAGCAGGTCCAACACGGCGAGATCACAAATCTCGGCGCTCATGCAAAAGAAGCGGACTATGCGAGCAGCGCGGGATATGCGAACAGCGCGGGCTACTGGGGGCATTTCAAAGTTTGTTTTGCTCATCTTGTTTGGAATGACAATGTTGGCGATTACACATTGGCTTCAACGGACGGATCAACGATAATCAGGACTGACGATCCGCATCACGACTGGATTACGATTGATTCGCATACTGGCGCGGCGAGCGGTGGTTTGTGGATCGGAAACACATTCGAAACTATTATCGGGGACGGTTCTGCCGGGGAAATAATCAAGGGAGATAAACACATCCCCATTGATGCAGATTTTATCCCGCTTTCTTTCAACATTGTTTCCGGTGCAAAGGTTTTCATTTATGAAGACTTGGAGGATTCTTCTTTCAAGTATCTTGCGCTTGACAAGGCTATCGCATACAGCAGCGCGGACGAGATTTTTTCATCCTGTTTTTATACGGAACTCGCCGATGTCGCCGTCAAGTACCTCTATACTCGCACTTCCGGCGGAACATCCTTCAATGTCTACGAAGCGACCCTAAAACAGGCGCAGTATGGAGACATCATCTACGGCGGATCAACCGTCATCAACAGCAGCTCGATCTATAGCAGTACCATTGTCCATTCGAGCAGTATCACAAGCGACATTCACACCAGTACGGTCTATTCAAGTTCTGTTTATTCCAGCTCGATTTATTCCAGCACGATCAACGTAACAAGCACGATCAATTCGAGCTCAATCGTTGCCCTGGAATACATGGGAGCGTTCGCGGTTTCCGGCTCGACCAATTCGGAACAACTTTTTATCGCAAGTTGCGTTGACGCGCAAGGCCGTGCGACCGGAGTTGCCGGGTATGTCATTGACGGTGACACATGGACGGCAGTTCCAGAACCGGAACCGTTCCCCATGATCGATGGGGCGCGGGTGTATCTTGTCGGCTCGACAGACGGAACCACCTACGAGATCGTCAACGTGGCAAATGGCGGAACGCCGGAGGTGGAAGAGGGTCAATTTTTCACGCAGATCGCCTACAAATCGGGCGGCTCCGTTTATCAGACGCAGTACGGTGATGTGATCTATCCGTCCGTGGGCGGTGGCGGGACAGGTGACATGCGGCCGCCGTATTTCCCCCTGCTTTCTGGGGACGAAAACCTATTGCATCCGTGTTGCACCTACACCGCATCGGCTGACGGCTGGGTCAAAATTGCAACGTTGTCAAGCGGGTATTGCTGTGCCATTTACGTTACCGTCAACGGAACCAAGTACAAGCAAGGTTTGGGTGTCGGCAACGGAGGGATGGCATGGTATATCTATGTGAGGAAAAACAACCAATTCTATGTCGATGCTCCAATCGGGAGTACGCGAGTTTGGTTTGACGCAGAATGCACCCCGGCGAAATACGCCGCGAGTGACGATGTTGATCTTTACCCCGTGCGGACGTTGGCGCAATCCACGGTGAATCTCAAAAACTCCGCCGCGTCGTACTACAATTCCGCGTTGTCCGCGATCAATTCCGCTTCTGCCGGAGCGGATCGGGCTGAATCGTGCTACACCTACGCCTCGAATGCGGGCATCCAGGCGGTTGCCTGTTATAATGAAGCAGTACAAAAACCGACATACAATGAGGCAAGCGCAACAATGGACGAGGGCAACGTGTGGAGCGGAAGAATGAGCGATTATGTCGATTCCGTCTATCAATGCGCCCAGGCGGTGTCAAGCGGCGGTTCTTCCGCAGCCGGGCGAAGCGATACGGTCAGCGAATACGCCGATTCCGCGAACGCCTATTACACCTCGACTTCCAACGCGAACAGCGTCCTCGTAACGCTTGGAATCGCCGGGGGAACGGTTTATGTTGATATGGCAAGTTCCGCCTCTGATGAGGCAGATGATTACCGAACCAACATTGACGGACTGATCGCGTCTGGGGAAACAATATCCGCGAACAGCGCAGCAACGGTTCAAACGCGCTACAACACGATTTCAGCCTACGCTTCCGCCGTTGGTGACAGCCGGAACAGCGCGTGGGATGTTATCAACGAAATGCCACATTGAACTTAAAGTTCTTCGGCATCGTCAAACTCCGGGTGCGGAGCGGACTTTCGCGGGTGTGCATAGTCCCACCGGTTGATTGCCAGGCTTATTGCGACCACGAACTTAACCTGATCGCCATACTCACGGAAGGAACATTTCTTGTAGATTTCTTCCCTGCCAAATTCCGCAAGATGCCGCCCCTTCTCGGAGAGAATATTCATCTTTGCGTAAAGCATCGTGTAGTGCGTCTGAACAAGCCCCCAATGGGCTTCATAGATAATCAGCCATTCCAGGCCGTCGCAACTCCCCTTGATGTATCGGAGGTCTTCGAGCAACGATCCTTCAATGGTGTTTTCCGAAGCCGGAAACGGTATCGGTTCAGGCGGGTATTCGATTGGCATGTCTGCTTTCCTTCGTGGTGGTGGAGAAGTAATATAGCATCTAATCAAGGAAAGTCAACCGTGATTTATGGGATGCGGTCGAGTGCCTTTTTCATGGCCTCGACACGGGCGGCGGTGTAGCCGTAGTGGACATTCTTGGAATCTTTGTGTCCGATAATTCGCTTGACGATCAGATCGTCTACTCCGGCCTCTATCATCATGGTTTGAGCGTAGACGCGCCACGAATGATCCTTGCATGATTCACAGCCTGGGATGCGTTTTACAGCCCGGTTGTACCGTTTCTGCCCCGCAGATTCGCGCCTCCGTCCATCCTCGCGGAAAACACACGTTTTCGCCGCCTTTTCGACAGCCTCGCGCGTCAAGTAGGGCGCGAGTTTGTCGCAGATCGGGATGAAGCGGTCGTGGAAAGTCTTTTCAAACTCCTTTGATATTTTGAAGCACCTGTAGCCCTCCACCTCGACGATGCCGCAGTTTTTATAGTTCGCAAGACACGCCTCGACCTCGCCGACACGCATTCCGGTGTAACGTTGGATGCGCGGAATGAGCGTCCAGTTCGACAGGGCGCGCATGGCTTCATCTGCCTTTGAAGGGGGAATGATCGGGGTGTTGACCTTGCGGACGGTCGGGAGATCGATGGTGAAGTTCTCAACGACAAAACGGCTCGAAATGATGCCGTCCTTGTTCAACCAGCGGAGAAACGAACGGAAGATCGAGAAGATGTGAAAGATTGTCGTCGGGCTTTTGGATTCGGAAACAAGATGCTCCCGAAGGTGAACTGCATCTTGCTTGGTGAGGTGCGCGACCTGTTTCTTGCCGCCGATGATCCGGGCGACGAGGTGGATGTACTCGGAGTATTTTTCTATCGTGGCCGGTCGGTATTTCGCTGAACCGTGCATGTACTCGACATAACGATCTGCGGCGGCAGCGAGCGTGATTCCGTCCGATGCCTCGATGATACTGGTGAGCGAGGAAAGATGATTGACGGCTTCGCCCTCTGCATCGATGATCGAACGTCCGATCTCTTCAAGGGCATGGATGCCGGAGTTGAGAGCGAGAACCGGAATAACGAAGCGATCCCGGATCGAAGATGCAACGGCGAAATCTTTTGTGAAAAGCGACTGGCGGATAAGTTTTCCCCCGAATCGGGAAGGAACGCGAAAGACGAGGTGGTACACGCCTTTTTCGTCCTTTTTGAGGTACTTTTCATCTTTTGAAGGGCGGGGAGACATAGACTTGATACCCTTGGTTTCTTTCTGATCCAGTATCAAGTTTATATCACGAATGAGGCTTTGTAAATCCATAACAATCTCCGCATAAGTGAAAAGTAAAAATATGGCGGAGAGAGGGGGATTCGAACCCCCGAACGGGAATATCCCGTTAACGGTTTTCGAGACCGCCGCCTTCGACCGCTCAGCCATCTCTCCGGTTTTTTCAAAAAATACGCTGAATAATATAGCCTGTGAATACGGAAAAAGCAAGCGGGACGGCGTTTTTTTCATAAAAATGGGACCGTGTGGCACGGCACGGGCGAGTTCAGCGCGGACGGAGGGACGCTTCACGGCTCACGCCGGACCGGGGTCGAGTTCCCTTCCTGCGTTCCGGGTGCCGCGGGCGGCGGGACGCCGATGTGCAGATAGAGGCTGCCCAGTTCGTCCAGGCGTCCGCTCCGGCGTTCTTTTTCCAGGAACCCGTTGACATGCTCCAGAAGCGTCTCGTTCCCCGGCGGCAGGAGGATCCCCAGTTCGCCGTTCGTGAACGGACGGTCCAGAAGAGGCGCGGCAAGCGTGGCATCCTTTCCGCAATAATACGCCGCCTCCATGATCTCGGTGACCATCACGTCGGCTTTCCCGGACGCGACCAGCGCGGGAATCTCCTCGTTGACCGGATGGATCGACAGCGAGGCGCGGGGCAGATGCGTCCCGGCAAACTGTTCGTTGAGGCCGCCGGGATTCACCATGACGCGCACTTCCGGACGGTTGACCGCGTCCAGGGAGGTGTATTTTCCCGCGTCCTCCGAACGGCAGAGGATCGTCTTGCCGTTGCCGAGATACCCGTCCGACATCAGAGCCTGCCGTTTGCGCGCATCCGTGATGGTGATGCCGCACAGGGCAAGGTCGAATTTCCGGTCCAGCGTGTCCCGCATCAGCGTCGGCCATGTGGTCGGGACATATTCGAGCTCGACGCCGAGGCTTGCGGCGAGGTCTTCCGCCAGCGCGGCGTCGAAGCCCTCGTAGGCATGCGTTTCGGGGTTCAGGTACGACATCGGACAGTAATCGCCGGTCGTGCCGACACGCAGGACGCCGCACGCCATGACGGTTTGAAGCGCATCCGCGCCCTGCCGTGAAACGCGGCATCCCGGCAGGACCATGCCGCCGCAGACCGCAAACAGCACGGCAACGAGAAGCCAGGAACTGATCCATGATCTGATTTGCTTTGTTTTCATAAACTGACGTTTTGTTTATTATGCTTTTTGATCGGAGAAACACCTCACGACTGAAGGGAAGACGCTGTCTCCTGCGAGGCGAAAACGCTTTCCAGGAAACACCTTCCTGCATAAGGAGAAAACAATATAGCCTCAGCCTGATGATTTGTCAAATCGTCAGACCGTATTATCCTGCAACATGAACAGGGAATCCCTTCTGTTCAGGCAAATATCCCCCTCTCCGCATTTTCATGCAAAGCGAGGGAACACAAATACCCCACATGCGTGGGGAAGACCTGAATCAGGCGGGCTCGCGGTCACCGGGGTCTCGCGCGGACAGGCTGCGCTGTAAATGTCAGGCACAAGGCGATGCCATTTCCTCTTCCGGTCCGCCAGGTCCGCGTTGTACGGATCGTCCGATGCGCCGGAGAACGTGAAGTCAAGGGCATCCTGAGCTTGTTCGGATTGACCTCAGGCTAAACCTATTGTAACAAAGCGCGCGGCACGGGATCGGCACACTTCGTGTGTACCGCAGCGGAACGAACGGCACGGAATCGGCACACTTCATGTGTGCCGCGGTTGAGGACTTGCCTCAATCCTCTTTTTCGGATCCCTCGGCCTGGTTTTCGACTTCGGGCTGAAGCGTCTCGACCATCTGCTCCAGGACCTCAAGGAAGATCTGCTGTTTCTTCTCGTCGATGTTGCGGAAGAAATGGTCCATGTAGTCAGTGAAATAGTTGTCGTGGCGGCGTTTCAGCGCGATGCCCTGTTTCGTGAGGGAGATATGGATCGCGCGGCGGTCTTCGCTGGACTGTTCGCGCTGCACGATGCCGTCTTCGACGAGGGAGTCGATCGTCTGGGAGACCGCACCGGGCGTCAGGCCGAAGACTTCGGCGATGTCCTTCAGCATCGGGGGCTGGTCCATGTTGGCGAAAAGATAGCTGATGACGCGGATCTTGCCGAGCGTGATCTTCTTGTTGTTGAGCGTGTTTCCGGGGGCTCCGAGGACGCGGAGCAGGTCGGTGATCTGGAAGAGGAGCTCCCAGGACATTTGCGGAGTGCGGCGGGCGGATGCGGGGGTGGCCGGCATATCGTTTATTCTCCTTACCGTTGAGGCTTTGGATTGTTTTAGACGTGAAAATATGTTGATATTATACTATACAACATAAACACGGAAAAGCAAGCGGAAAAACGCAAAAAAACAGTAATATAGAAAAAGCATCGGATGCCGGGAGAAAGCAGGCGGGAACCGAGGGGGAGATCAGTCGCGTCCGAGCGAGTTTTCTCCGCCCGCGAACTGGTCCAGGTCGTAGTCGACGGCCGCCGAGGATTTCCAGCCGCGCTGGCGCGCCGCCTCGTACAGCAGGATCGTCGCCGCGGTCGCCACGTTCAGGGAATCCATCAGGCCGAGCATCGGGATCACGACCTTCTGGTCGGCGGAATCCATCCAGTACGGGGTCAGCCCGAACTGCTCGGCGCCGACCACGATCGCCACGCCGTGCGCCATGTCGGCGTCCGTGAAGTTCTGTTTGGTGTGCGGCGTGGCGGCGAGCGTGCGGATGCCGAAGGAACGGAGCCAGGCAAGGCATTCCTCGGAGGTCGCCTCGGCGAGCGGGACGGAGAAGATCGCACCGGTGCTGGCGCGGATCACGTTCGGATTGTAGAAGTCGGTCTGCTTGTTGCAGACGATCATGGCGGTCGCGCCGACGGCGTCCGCGCTGCGGAGCATGGAGCCGAGGTTGCCGGGCTTTTCGATGGTCTCCGCGACGAGGTAGAGCCCGTTCTTCACCTTCGGGATGTCGGCAAGCGTCTTGCGCCGGACCTCGATCACGGCGATCAGCCCCTCGGGACGGTCGCGGTAGGCGAGCTTGCGGAGGATGTCCTCGGTGCAGCGGTAGAGCGACGCGCCGTGCGAGGCGAGGGAATCCAGCAGGGCGTCCTCGTTTTCGCCGAGGAAAAGCTCGGGGCAATAGAAGACCTCGTGGAATTTCAAACCGATGGCGTCCGCGCGGAAGAGTTCGCGGTAGCCCTCGAGCAGCGTCACGCCCTGCGCGTCGCGTTCCCGGCGTTCCCGCAGGGATGCGGCGTATTTGACCTTCGGGTTCTTCAGGCTGGTGAGGAATTCGTCGTGTCGCATGGCGCCGATAAAAGAGGTGGGGTGCGGTCAGGCTTTTTTGTCCGCGAGGAGCTTCCGGACGCCCGCGAGTTTCACGCAGACGCAGAACAGTTCGATGGCGGTCTTCAGCTCGTCGAGTGGCGGATAGGACGGCGCGATGCGGATGTTGCGGTCAAGCGGGTCGTGGTGCAGCGGGAACGTCGCGCCGGGTCCGGTCAGTTTGACGCCGGCGTCTTTCGCGAGCTCGATGACGGCGGTCGCGCAGCCTGGGATGGTGTCGAGGGCGATGAAGTAGCCTCCCTTCGGACGCATCCAGAAGGCGAGTCCGGTGCCGCCGAGTTCGCGTTCGAGCGTATTGAGCACGAGGTCGAATTTCGGGCGGAGTTCGCGCGCCAGGACGCGCATGTGCTCGCGGACGCCCTCGGCGCTCTTCAGGTAGCGCACGGTGCGGAGCTGGTTGAGCTTGTCCGGGCCGATAGTCTGGATGCTCATGTGATGCTTCAGCTCGGCGAAATTGCCGGGGCCGGTGGCGAGCAGGGCGACGCCCGCGCCGGGGAACGTGATCTTCGAGGTGGAGAAGAAATAATAGACGCGTTCGGGATTGCCCGCAGCCTCGGCGCTCGCGAAGATGTCCTTCAGATGGCATTCCTCGTAGATGTGATGCACGCCGTAGGCGTTGTCCCAGAAGATGCGGAAATCGGGCGCGGCGGTGCGCATGGAGGCGAGGCGGTCGACGGTCTCGTCGGAGTAGCATACGCCCTGCGGATTGGAGTACAGCGGGACGCACCAGATGCCCTTCACGGCGTCGTCGGAACCGGCAATCTTCTCGACCAGGTCCATGTCCGGGCCGAACTCGGTCATCGGGACCGGGATCATTTCGATGCCGAGGTCCTCGCAGATCGCGAAATGGCGGTCGTAGCCGGGGCACGGGCAGAGGAATTTGACGGCGGGGAGGCGTCCCCACGGCGTGTGGCCGTGCGTGCCGAAGACCCAGTGGCGCACGATCGTGTCGTACATCATGTTCAGGCTGGAGTTGCCGCCGATCATGAGGCGGTCGCGCGGGATGCCGAGCAGCTCGGAGAAGAGCTTGCGCGCCTCGTGGATGCCTTCCAGACAGCCGTAGTTGCGCGCGTCGATGCCGCCCTCGACCATGTAGCCGTCGAGGCGGTCCAGGATGCCGTTCGTCAGGTCAAGCTGGCTGCCGGAGGGTTTCCCGCGGGACATGTCGAGCTTGAGGTTGCGCGCCCGGTATCCGGCATACTGGCGTTCAAGGTCCGCCTGGATCTCTCTCAGGCGCTCCGCGGACTGTTCGGTATAGTTATCCATCTCTGGGACAGGGTCCTATGCTGAATTGGTTGATTTTTAGACAAAACCTATTACTATACAGCATATTTCACAAAATTTCAAATCATTTGCCGGAAAAATCGCGCATTTCAGGCGGAAAAGAGGGGAAAATGCGTCCGGACTGGTACGGAAGGCGGACTCAGTAGAGCGAATCCTGCCAGTGGGACGCCAGCTCGGGATTGCTGCGGCGCAGCTTCTCGAACACGCTGTTTTCGATCTGGCGGACGCGTTCGCGGCTCAGGCGGAACTCCTCGGCGATCTGCCGGATGCTCATCGGTTCGTAGCCGTCCAGCCCGAACCGCATCTGAATGAACTTGCGGTCGCGTTCGGGGAGGCTGTCGACCGCCTTGTGCACGACGTCGCGCAGGAACTGGAACGACAGGTGCTGTTCCGGGTTGAAATCGTCGTTATCGGCGGGCGTGCCGAAGCGGTCCTCCTGCGTGATCTCGGAATCCTCGGAGAGCGCGTTCGAGCGGAGCGGAGCCTGGAGCGAGATCTGCTGGCGCGCCATCTGCCGGATGGCGTGGATGCGCGCTTTCGGCATTTCGAGCTCGGCGGCGAGTTCCTCCACGGTCGGCTCCTCGCCGTACCGCCTGACGTATGCCTGCTCGGCGCGGTTGATGCGCGAGATGGTCGCGAGCATGTGCTGGGGGATGCGGATCACGCGGGTCTGGCGCGCCAGCGCGCGCATGATCTCGTGGCGGATCCACCAGGTGGCGTAGGTGGAGAATTTGTGGCCGAGGCTGCTGTCGAACCGGTCGAGCGCCTTCACGAGCCCGATGTTGCCCTCCTGCACGATGTCGATCAGCTGCTGCGGCTGGCCGCAGGACTGTTTCGCGAGGCTGATCACGAGGCGCAGATGCGAATACAGGATGCGCTGGCGGAGCTGTTCCATCTGCTCGAACGCCGCCTTCATGGTCCGGAAAACGGACAGGCAGAGGTCGCGGTCCGGCATCAGGCGGCTGCGGAAAAGCTCGTCCATGGCGGGCGATTCCGGCGTGGTGCACCAGGAGGACGCCACATGGTACCACTCCATGACCTTCAGCGTGGAGACCGGATACCGCATGAGGAGCTCGCGGGAACGTTTCCACATGGCTTCACGGGCGGCTCTTTTCTTGAACTGCGCCCCGGCGTAAAAGTCTTTCATTTCTTCGCGAAACGCCGCGATCTCCGCCTTCCATTTCAGCAGGGCGGGCAGAGCGGACGGCGGATTCGCGCGGACGGCGTCCGGCAGTTTGGATTCCACGAAAAAAGAGGGGATGTCGTCCGGCGTCCGGCAGAGGTCCACGACGCGTTCGTGTTCCTCCAGCACGAAGACGAACTGCGCCAGGCACGAACGTATCTCGTCCGTCCGGGCGTCGATCTCGCCCCAGACGGATTCCGCCTCGGCGGACGACAGCGGCGTGCAGCCGGGATCGTACAGCTGATGGAAGACGGCTTCCTCGCTGGTCTCGAATCCGGGCGCGACGGCCTCAGGCTCCGCGGGATCGGGAGCCGCCGGTTTCGCCGGTTTTGTCCGGGACTGTATGCTTCTTGCCATGATGTCGTGCAGAAATTCGAAGGAATCAAGTTCAAATCGCGGTGGACTGCCGCGTTTCTGCCATAAATATAATACCGGCACGCCGGAAAGTCAAGGAAAACACACGAAGTGTGCTGTGGTCGTGCCCGGTTACGCCTGAATGTCGCGGTATTCCGCCGGGGTCAGGACCGGTCCGCAGGAAAAGATTTACAGGACGGATTCGCCGAAACAAACCCGGTAGAGCATATAAAACGGATAAACCGGAATCAACGCGACATCCACGACGAGCGCCGTGGGAACCCAGAATATCTTCCAGCACCAGGCGAGCGCACCGACCGGCTGTTCGTTGTCCTGTTTTACCTCAACTTGAAGCTCCCGGGAGAAGGGATGGAAATTGCGGAATCCCAGGTCCCCGCCGGTCAGAACGGTGCAGCGGTTTCCGTTCCGGGCGTACGGGAAAACAAGAATGTTGACCGGGATATCGCGATCATGGCTGTCATGGCCGGCTTCCGCCGCCCTGTCGTCGGCTGTGCGGTATTCGGGATAGTATTCTTTCATGACCCTGTCGAACGGCGCGAGCAGAAAGGTCATAAACGGCCCGTTCAGGATCGGCAGATCATCGGGATGCACCCTGAGACGGAGCATGTCTCCGGCGGAAAGAATCGGTTGCTCGGCGGACGGGTCGGCATCCGTGCGGAGGCGTTCCGCGGCAGCCGGGAACCGCATGATCTCCTCAATATCGCCGAAACCGCCTCCCGCGCCGGCATATTCCGGTTTTTCCGCCCGCGCGGCGGACGCATCGGGGATCACTTCCAGCTCGAATCGCATCATGTTTTCCGGGACGGGATTCAGCGGGATGTGTTTTTCATAGGTCTGTACCGTGCTCCTCGGCGCGACGCCGAACGGATGAAGCAGAGGGATATAGTAATACTCTTTGTCCTTCCGGCACGAAAGAATGATCTCGCCGCGTTCCGGGGACAATTCGTAGCGCTCTCCGGCGATGTACGACCTGGTCGAGCCAAGTTGATCCAATGTCGTGGCGGTGAAACAGCCCACGCAGAAGCCCCCGAGCGCCATGACGAGCACGGCGAAGAGAAGATTGCGGATCAGCGTCTTATTCCAGTTCATGTTATTGCTCCGTATGACTTGTTGCTACCATACTATATCACAACAATCCGAAAAAACAAACTAAATAAAAAAAGCAACAAATTGCGAAAAAAAGGTATGAATTTGGATGGACACGAACCGGGCAAAAGCCTTTCCTGTTCCCCAACAGCATCAGTGCCGCCCGGTAATCACAGAAGCGTGATCGCAATACGTTTCCCGCAGGCATGCGCGAAACGCGCGATGGTGGAATAGGAAACGTTCTTTCTGCCGCGCTCGATCGCCGCGATGTAGGATTGCTTTGTGCCCATGCGTTTCGCGAGTTCCTCCTGCGTAAGTCCTGCCTCCTTGCGTGCCTTGTGAAGTTCCATGACGAGCTGCATGTGAGAAAGCTGTTCGTTCACTTCGTCCTTGTTGGCAGGGTCGGTGAACCACGCCCATCTTTCCTCACTGTCCTTCGAGTATTTGTCAGGATGGGCCTTCAGGTCGTCGAGGAATGTTTCGAGCTGTTTGTCCGTCATTTCGTCTGCGCGTTCTTTCATGATACAAGTCCTTTCTGGATAAGCCATTTCAAAGCTTTTCGCGCGATGGCCATTTCCCGTTGGGGTATTTCCTGGGTTTTCTTGACATATCCGTGAATGGCATAAACCCGGTTTTCGAGTCCATAGACATAGAATATCCGGATGTTTCCCGCCTGAATGATACGGATCGCGAACAGGTCCTCGCCTTGGATTTTCTCTGCGTAAGGATAGGAAAGCGTCCCGTCTCTTTCGAGGAGAAAAACGATCCCGTTAAGCTCTTTTTTGACGTCTCCCGACTGTTCGCGCATGAAATCCTTCACGGAAGGAAACATGATGAACGTCTTTTTCTTTTCAGGTTTCGGGTTCATGATATACCATTTTCTTGTTTTTCATTGTAAATATATCCTCGAACATATAAAAATCAAGCCGTTTTTCATCTTTTTTCCGTTATTTTGTGGCAATATGTGGGCGGATGGATGACTAAGAAGCCAATCGGGACGATAATGACGCAGTACGGCAGAACGATCATGTCCACGACGGGCGATGCCGGGAGGGCACGGGCTCTTTAGCGCGCGACGTAGCGGCGTTCCATGCGGCCGCCGAACGAACAGAGGATGTCGTAGACGTGCGTGCCTTTGAGCTTCGCCCATTCCTCGGGGGACACGGTCTCGCCCATGTCGGAGCCGATGAGCGTGACGATCTCGCCCTGGTCGGGGAGTTCGCCGCCGAGGGGAGCGAGGGAGACCATCATGTAGTCCATGCAGACGCGTCCGAGCACGGGGCAGCGGTATCCGCGGATCAGGATCTCGGCCTGGTTGGAGAGCTGGAGCGGGAGGCCGTCGGCATAGCCCGCGGAGATGAGCGCGATGTCGGTGTCTTCGGGGAGCGTGTACGTGCATTCGTAGCCGACGTTGTGGCCCTTCGGGAGGCGGCGGACGGCGATCACGTGCGAATAGCAGGAGACGACCGGCTCGAGGCTGGAAGCGAGCTTCGGATCGGGGGAGAACCCGTACAGCGAGATGCCGGCGCGGGCGCAGTTGTAGGGCGTGCGGACGGATTCGTGCAGGCAGCCGATGGCGTCGCTGTTCGCGAAATGCACGTTCGGGATCATGATGTGACGTTCGGCGACGGCGTCCAGCACATAGCGGAACAACCGGAGTTGTTCGCGCGTCATGGGGTGGTCGATTTTGTAGCCGACGGGGAAATGCGAGAAGATGTCGGTGCAGCGGATATTGGGGAGCGCGGCGATCTTCGCGATGGCGTCCGGCGCCTCTTCGGGGAGGAGTCCGAGGCGGCCCATGCCGGTGTCGAGCTTGATCATCACGTCGATCGTGCGGCGCTGGCGGACCGCCTCCTCGCTGAGCATCCGCGCGACTTCGAGCGACGGGATGCTCGGGACCATGCCGAAATGCACGACGTCCGCGATCTCGGTGTTCAGCAGAGCGCCGAGCAGACGGACGTTTTTGCCGAAGGAAATGATCTTGAGGGCCTCCGAAGGAGTCGCCACGCAGAACGTCGGGGCGTAGTCGCAGAGCGACCGCGCGACCTCGACCGCGCCCAGGTTGTAGGCGTCCGCCTTGATGACCGGGAAGAGCGCGGCGGGCGAAATCGACCGTGCGAGCGTACGGTAGTTGCGCTGCAGCGCGCCGAGGTCGATTTCGAGCCAGATTCTGTCGGGCATGATCCGGAGTCCCCCTCTGCGTCAGATCACTTGTGGTATTCCTGCAGGGACTTGGGTTCCTTGTCGGCGTTCGCGCGGACAGCCTCGATGCCGATCGCGGTCGCGTTGGCGGCGGCGATGGTCGTCATGTACGGGATGCGGTTCTGGATGGCGCTGCGGCGGATGTAGCTGTCGTCGACTTTGCCTTCGCGTCCGATCGGCGTATTGATGATGAGCTGGATCTTGTTGTTCTTGATCATGTCGAGGATGTCGGGGCGCCCTTCGCCGAGCTTGCAGACGACGGTGTTCGGGATGCCGTTCTCGCTGAGGAACGCGGCGGTGCCCTCGGTGGCGAGGATCTCGAAGCCGAGCTTGTGGATCTTCTGCGCGATCGGGAGCAGGTACTTGCGGTAGTGGCGGCTGACGGAGATCAGCACGGTGCCTTCGGTGGGCAGGCCGCAGCCGGAGGCCGCTTCCGCCTTGAAGAACGCGGTGCCGAAGTTGTCGGCGATGCCCATGACTTCGCCGGTGGCGCGCATTTCCGGGCCGAGGATCGGGTCGACTTCCGGGAACATGTTGAACGGCAGGACGGCCTCCTTGACGGCGACGAACGGGGTCTCGCCGGTCTTCGGGAGCTTGAACTGGGCGATCTTCTTGCCGAGCATGAGTTCGGTGGCGACGCGCGCGAGCGGGACGCCCGTGACCTTGGAGATGATAGGCACGGTGCGGGAGGCGCGCGGGTTCGCCTCGATGATGTACACCTCGTCCTCGCAGATGGCGTACTGGACGTTCATGATGCCGTCGACCTTGAAGTCCTTCGCGATCTTCGCGGTGTATTCCTCGATGGTCTTCTGGTGCTTTTCGGGGATGGTGATCGGCGGGATGGTGCAGGCGGAGTCGCCGGAGTGGATGCCGGCGAGCTCGACGTGCTCCATGATGGCGGCGACGTAGGTCTCGTCGCCGTCGGCGATGGCGTCGACTTCGCATTCGATGGCGTTGTCGAGGAAGCGGTCGATCAGCATCGGGTATTCGGGGCTGACCTGGAGGGATTCGACGGCGTAACGGCGGAGCGTGGCTTCGTCGTAGATGACTTCCATGCCGCGGCCGCCGAGCACGAAGGACGGGCGGACCATGACGGGATAGCCGATCTCGTTGGCGATCTTCACGGCCTCTTCGAGGGACTTGCTGGTGGCGCTGCGCGGCTGAAGGATGTTCAGGGCGATCATGCGTTCGCGGAAGTATTCGCGGTCTTCGGCGAGGCGGATGCCTTCGGGCTGGGTGCCGAGGATGTTCACGCCGTTGTCTTTGAGTTCCTGCGCGATGTTGAGCGGGGTCTGGCCGCCGAACTGCACGATCACGCCGTACGGTTTTTCCTTGGCGTAGATGGAGAGCACGTCCTCGGTGGTGAGCGGCTCGAAGAAGAGCTTGTCGCTGGTATCGTAGTCGGTGGAGACGGTCTCGGGGTTGCAGTTGACCATGATGGACTCGAAGCCGTTGTCGCGGAGCGCGAACGCGGCGTGGACGCAGGTGTAGTCGAACTCGATGCCCTGTCCGATGCGGTTCGGGCCGCCGCCGAGGATCATGATCTTCTTGTTGGCGGAGACTTCGACCTCGTCCTTGACGGGCTGGTAGGTCGAGTAGTAGTAGCAGGCGTTCTCGACGCCGCTGACCGGGACCTTGCAGTAAGCCGCGACCACGCCGAGCTTGATGCGGCGTTCGCGGACGGTGCGTTCGCTGACGGAGAAGAGCTTGGCGAGGTACTTGTCGGAGAATCCGTCGCGCTTCGCCTGAACGAGCATGTCGTCCGGGAGGGACATGAAACTGAACTTCTGGAGTTCGCCCTCGAACTGCGCGAGCTCGGCCATCTGCTCGATGAAATACCTCGTGATGTAGGACATGCCGACGACCTCGTCGACCGTGCCGCCGCGGCGGAGGAATTCGTAGATCATGAAGAAGCGCTTGCTGTTCGGCGTGCGGATCTTCTCCCTGAGCTGGTCCATGGAGAGGGCGGCGAGCTTGGCGTCGAGGCCCGGGCCGCTGCGTCCGATCTCGAGCGAGCGGATCGCCTTCTGGAAGGCTTCCTTGAAGTTCTTGCCGATGGACATGACTTCGCCGACGGCCTTCATCTGGGTCCCGAGGGCGTCCTTCGCCTGCGGGAACTTCTCGAACGCCCAGCGGGCGAACTTCACGACGACGTAGTCTCCGCTCGGCGTGTACTTCTCCAGGGAGCCGTCGCGCCAGTACGGGATCTCGTCGAGCGTGATGCCGGTGGCGAGGAGCGTGGAGACGTGGGCGATGGGGAAGCCGGTCGCCTTCGAGGCGAGGGCGGAGGTACGCGACGTGCGCGGATTGATCTCGATGACGACGATTCGGCCGTCCTTGCGGTTGTGCGCGAACTGGACGTTCGTGCCGCCGGTCACGCCGATGGCGTCGATGATGCGGTAGGAGTAGTCCTGAAGCTTCTCCTGGACTTCCTTGGAGACGGTGAGCATGGGGGCGACGCAGAAGCTGTCGCCGGTGTGGACGCCCATCGGGTCGACGTTTTCGATGAAGCAGACGGTGATCTTCTGGCCCTTCTCGTCGCGGACGACTTCGAGCTCAAGCTCTTCCCAGCCGAGCACGCACTGCTCGACGAGGACTTCGTGGATCAGGCTGGCGGCGAGGCCGCGCGCCATGACCTGGCGGAGCTCTTCCACGTTATAGACGATGCCGCTGCCGGTGCCGCCCATGGTGTAGGCGGGACGCAGCACGACGGGGTATCCGATGCGGGCGGCGATGGCTTCGCCTTCCTCGACGGAGTTGGCGGGGGCGGATTCCGGCACGGGGACGCCGAGCTTCGCCATGGTCTTTTTGAACTCGATGCGGTCTTCGCCGCGCTTGATGGCGTCGAGGTCGACGCCGATGACCTGCACGTTGTACTTCGCGAGGACGCCGGCTTCGGCGAGGCTGGAGGAGAGGTTCAGGGCGGTCTGGCCGCCGAGGTTCGGCAGCAGGGCGTCCGGACGTTCGCGCTTGATGACGCGTTCCACGCCCTGGATGGTGAGCGGCTCGATGTAGGTGTGGTCCGCCATGCCGGGGTCGGTCATGATGGTGGCGGGGTTCGAGTTGACGAGGACGACCTCGTAGCCCACTTTTCTGAGCGCCTTGCATGCCTGGGTGCCGGAATAATCGAATTCACAGGCCTGGCCGATGATGATCGGGCCGGAGCCGATGATGAGGATTTTTTTAATGTCTTGCCGCTTCGCCATGGTGGTATCTCCGTGTTTTGACGTTGACAAATTCTCAAAAAACCAAATTGAAATAATATGCCATGATTTCGGCGATTTTCAAGAGGAAGACGCGTTTTTTCGCGAAAAAAAAGGCGGTCTCCGCAGAGGGAGACCGCCGGTGTGACTTGCGTCGGAAAAAAGCGTGCGGAATTACTTCTTGAGTTCCTTCTGGCCTTTCTGAAGGGACTTGAGCACGGAGTAGTAGCAGGGCTTCGGATCGAGGTTGTTGTCGAAGAGAAGCGGCTGACCGCCGCGGAGCCAGGACCAGCCGTCGCCGATACCCCAGAGGGTGACCGCGTAAATATCATTGTGATATTTGGCGAAGAGGTCAAAGAGGTCGGCGTAACGTTTCGCGAGAGCGTCGGCGGAGCTGTCGGCGTTGCCCTGGACGCTGTCGTCGCGTTCGAGGCCGCGTCCGCTGTTGCGGAAACCGTTGCGGGTGTTGATGTCCATTTCGGAGATGATGATCTTGCAGCCGGTGGCGGCGTAAGCCTTGAACGCGGCTTCGATGGTCTCGATGGACGGATCGTCGTTGCTCTGCCAGTGGGCCTGCATGCCGATGGCGTCGATTCTGACGCCTTTCGCCTTGAAGTCATTGACCATCTTCACGACGGCCTGGACTTTGCCGGGCTTGTACATGTTGAAGTCATTGTAGACGAGCAGGACTTTTTCTTCGCCGAGTTCCTTGGCGACCTTGTCGGCGATGCGGAACGCCTGTTCCATGTAGTCGTCGCCGATGTTCTGGCGCCACGGGGAGAATCCGCGGGGACGGCCGTCGTCTTCGAAGCACTCGTTGCAGACGTCCCAGCTGTCGATTTTGCCTTTCCAGTTGGTCATGAGGCCGCGGATGTGGTTTTCAAGGCGCTGGAGGACGACTTCGCGCATCGGACGGCCGTCGTTGGGGTTCTGGAAGACCCACTGCGGAGTCTGGGAGTGCCAGAGGAACGTGTGGCCGTGGACTTTCATGCCGTACTTCTGGGCGAATTCGACGAGGGTGTCGCCGGCGCGGAAGTTGAACTGGCCTTCCTGCGGTTCCGTGG
>JAFSZN010000138.1 GCA_017455665.1 Lentisphaeria bacterium | reverse complement strand
GGGAAGAGAGGTTTTGCCGTGGTCGACGTGACCGATGGTACCGACGGTGACGTGCGGTTTGGTTCTTGCAAACGTTTCCTTTGCCATTTTCTTTCTCCTTAGGAGTTTTTCGGCGGTCTGCCGAAGTGTGTTGTTTATGTTAAAGGTGTTGTATGATCCGGGGAAAAGTGGAGCCTACGCCCGGAATCGAACCGGGGACCTCATCCTTACCAAGGATGCGCTCTACCAGCTGAGCTACGTAGGCATCACCATATTATCACACTCAAAAC
This sequence comes from Lentisphaeria bacterium, assembly GCA_017455665.1. GTDB lineage: Bacteria > Verrucomicrobiota > Lentisphaeria > Victivallales > UBA1829 > UBA1732. Next base: position 15,707 of record JAFSZN010000138.1, on the reverse strand, counting down.
TGAAGCGGGCCGCTTTGTTTCGAAGCGTAATGAGACTTTAATATACCACGGATTCCGGGAAATGCAAGCACTTTTTCGCGTTTTTTCGAAGTTTTTTCCGATTTTTTCGGGCCGCACCCGGAAAAAACGCCGGGATCCATGATCGGGACATCTCTGCCTTTCACCTCATTCTGAGGTTGACTTCCGAGTTCTCGCGTTTGTCCGGAGCATCAGGCAACGTCAGGAGGTTTATAACTGCCGCATCCTTCGGCAAACGCGAGGACTCAAAAAAAATCCCGGGTCCGACGAGGGGCCCGGGACAAAAGCACAAATTGAATTTAATTCAATTATTTGTACTTGATCGCGGTGCCGGTCAGCTTGACGGTGATGTTGTTGATACCGCAGATGCAGGTCTGGTCGTAGTCGACGCGGACGTCGATCAGATCATCGGCAGCGAGGCCTTCGAGAGCTTTGCTCTTGAGGGTTTCGAAGGAGGCATCGCCGAAGTTGACGCAGGTGAAGAAGCTCTTGAGGCTGGCTTCAGCCTTGACGCCGTGCTTGACGACAGTGTAGGAGCTGGTGACATCGCCGATGAAGGAGTTGGCTTTGGCTTCCGTGAAGAAGTTCGGGCCGAGGCTGGTGACGGCGGGCATGCCGTTGTTGATGCCGACAGCAGCGCAGCTGGTGACGATAGAGGCGGCGAGGATGGCGCCCATGCCAAGAATCATCTTTTTCATTTGAGAAAAGACCTTTCTTTTTGAGGTTTGAATAGATGTTTACTCAGACCCGGGTGGTCCAAGTTTTTTGTCTGTGGGGATTAATATAACTCTGTTTTCTAACGTTGTCAAACGAATTTTCCAAAAAAAGACTGAAAAAACATTGATTTTGTTCAGTTTCTAAATTGTCTAACCTCAAAAGACGTTTAGAAAAGTTTCGACAAAAATGACAAACGATCCGGGGAAATATCTCTCGATCGCCGGAATACGACTCTTTTTTCGCCGCAACCTTTTCCTGATCCCCCTTGACTTTTGCCCTCCGGCGGCCTATATTATCCCGTCAGACATGCGGAGACGTGACGATCGCGGACGTCCGCATCACATCCCACGCAACAGATACAGCCGATGAACTCGCCCGAAGCTCAGATCATAGAGAGTTACTTAATGGAGCGCGCCCGCATGTTTTCGCGCAATCCCGCGCATGCGGCCTCGCGGGCGTTTTACGAGCTTTGGGAAAAGCTCTGCTGTCCGCAGCCGTTCCCCGTGGCGAAAAGCACGCTCGTCCTGAACGGGACGCTCCTCAGGTTTCCGCGGCACCGCGGCACGGATGCCGAGGGCGTGTACTGCTGGGACGAGGTGGAAGGGTGTCCGCGTCTGCGCGTCCGGACCGCCGACTGGGAGAAAAGCTACCTGATCCGCATGAAGCAGGACGGCACGGCGGACTGGGAGGAACAGGAGACGGTCTCGCTCACGAGCGACGGCGTGGCGGAAATGATCGACGCGATGCGCGAGATCGCGCGGATGATGAAGGAGGACGGGAAAGCGGCGGTCGATTCCAAGCTCAAACTGAAGGAGCTTCACGAATACGCCGACCGCGTCGCGGACGATTTCCCGGAAAACACCGTGAAGGCGATCAAGTCGCTTGATTCCCGGCAGGTGCATGAGCTGATCCAGAGCGCGCTCGCCGACCTCGCGGGCGACGAGCTGGACGACCAGCTGGTCCTGCCGCTCGACGGGACCTACGCGCGCGAGCTCGACGGCGGAGAAACATACCTGAAGAACCGGCGCGACGTGATCGGATCGGAGACGGTCTGGCGCGTGAAACAGCGCCTGGAGCTGATCGAACGATCCGCGCGGCTTCAGGCTGAGCTTGAACGCGATTTCTCGCTGAAGCTCGCCGACGCCGGGCTGCTCCGCGCACACGACCGCGAACTCGTCGTGGAGATCCAAGCGAAATCCGACGCTCCGGTCCGTCAGGACGACGTGCTGTCCGTGGTCCGGGACGGCGACGGCGAACGGATCGGATTCCTGCACGTGGACCTGGCGGACGGCGACATGATCGCGGGGCGGATCCGGACGGACCGCAAGGTGGATTTCGAACAGGAAAAAGCATTTCTGACCGCGCGGATGCCGAAAAGCCCGCTGGAACAGTACGCAAACAGCATCCGCGACCTTAAACTTGAACTGGACAACGGCGTGACCGATTCGTTCGGCGCGGCCGCCGGACTGCTCGGCGTGTCCGCCACGTCTTTTATCGCGCCGCCCTGCCCTCCGCCCGCGCCGGGAAGCCGCCTCAACGCACCTCAGCGCGCCGCACTGGAAGCGGCGTGTTCGGGCACGAACAAAATCGTTTTGATCCAGGGACCGCCGGGCACGGGCAAGACGTACTTGCTGGAGCAGATCGTGAGGCGGATGCATCGGCAGGGGCTCCGCATCCTCGTGGGCGCGCCGTCGCACGCGGCGGTCGACAACCTGTGCCGGCGGATCATGGACCTGCCGTTCCTGCGCTGCGCCCGGAACCGCGACAACGTGGACCCCGCGCTGATGGAAAGCCATTGGGTGGGAACGCCCGGCAACTACCGGAAGATCCGGTCGCGCTGCGGCGAGAAGGCTGCCGGGATCATTTTCGCCGGGACCCTGCCCGGATTGCTTCGCGACTACACGATCGAGAACTTCCAGAAGACGGGCACCGAGTTCGACGTGATCCTGATCGACGAGGCGGGCATGGCGGCGCCGGACGAGGCGATCCTCGCGGCGCGCCTGGCGAACCGGATCGTGCTGCTCGGCGACCACAGGCAGCTCCCCCCCTTTCCGCGCCACAAGAGCGTGCTCGAGGAGATATTGAAGGACAACCCGGCGGACGACAGCGAGGCAGCCACGCTCGCCACGAAGAGCATCATGGAATGGCTCATCAGCTACCGGAAGTTCCCGGTGTACGTGCTGAACCTCTCCTACCGCTGCCGCAATCCGCGCCTCCTCAGGTTCGCCTCCACGATGTTCTACAACGCCGAGCTCCTGCCGAACCCGGACGCCGACTACTACAAGCTGCCGCCCGCCGAACGCGAACAGCAGTTCCCGAAGTCCACGCTCCGGTTCATCTCGACCTCGCACCTGCCGCTCAAGAAACGCTCGGAGCGGTTCGTCTACGAAAACGGGCGGCCCGGCATCTGGAATCCGGGCGAAGTCCGGCTCGCCGCCGAGACGTTCCGGTCAATGCTGGACCGCTACGAACTGGAGGACATCACGGTCATCAGCCCGTACCGGCGGCAGATCGTGCTGCTGCGGAAGACGTTTTCGGACCTCTTCGCCAGCCGGTTCGCGACGGACCGCTGGAACCACTTCCTGCTGAAAAACATCGCGACCGTGGACAGTTTCCAGGGCGGCGAAAGCGAGGCGGTGATCATCTCCTACGTGCGCAGCAGCGAACGGCACGGGATCGGGTTCACGGACAACGCCAACCGCATCAACGTGGCGTACACGCGCTGCCGCAGCGAACTCGTGATCATCGGCGACCTGGACTGCCTCAAGAACCGGGGCAAGAACCAGCTCTTCGCCAAGCTCGAACGCGCCGTGGAGCGCGACGGCGAGATCGTGTTCCCGGAGACCACGCCTCCCCTGCTCTGACGCGGACGCGCGGGAAGAGGAAACCGCGCTGTTTTTTGCCGGAAAAGCGCCGGACCGGGTTGCAAAACGCACCTGAACGGGGTATAGTATTTTTAATATGTTTTGTCCCCGAATGAAGGAATCCGCATCATGTCCGAAAAACCGGAACGTCTCTTCCCCGCCTCCGTCCGAACCGTCGGTCTGACCTCGCCCGCGAGCCTGCCCGACGCCGCCCGGATCGCCGAGGCGCGGCGCTACCTGGAGGACGTCTGCGGCGTGCGGACCGTGCTCGCGCCGGGCGCGCTCAAACGCGGCCCGATGAAATACTGCTGCGGCACGCCGGAATCGAGGCTGGCGGATTTCCACGCGCTGCTGAACGATCCGCGCGTCGACCTCATCCTGTGCACGCGCGGCGGATTCGGCAGCGCGCACATCCTGCCGAAGCTCGACTTCGGTCTGCTCCGCGAACGGAACCTGCCGGTCTACGGGTACAGCGACATCTCCGCGCTTCACCTCGCCATGCTCGCGAAACACGCCGGGATCCCGGTCTGCGCGCCAATGGCGGACGGCCTGCCCGACGCGATGAGGCGTCCCGAGGCGAAAGAAACGTTCCGGGCCGTCCTGCGGAAACGCACCGCGCCGCGCAAGCTCAAGCTCGTCCCGGTCGGGGAAAGCCCAGCCGAAGCCTCGCTCACCGGTCCGCTCGTGCTCTCCAACCTCACGGTCATGACCACGCTCTGCGGCACGCCGTGGATGCCGGACCTGAACGGCCGCATTCTCGCGCTGGAAGACGTGCATGAGGAGGCGCGCGTACTGGACCGCCACCTGACGCATCTGATCCAAGCGGGGATCATCGAACAGACGCGGGCGGTCGTCTTCGGGTATTTCACCAAGTGCGGACCGAAGCCGCAGATACGGCGCCTGCTGCGCGAGTTCGCCGCACAGACCGGGAAACCGGTCTGCACAGGACTCGCGTTCGGGCACGAACATCCGAAATGCTCCTATCGGCTCGGCGAACCGGTCGAGATCATCCCCGTCAAACCGGCAAAGGCATAAAGCTCTATGGACATCTTCCTTTTTCTGGTATACAAAGACACCAAAATGTTTCTCATGATCACGCTCGTCGTGGTCTTCTCCATCTGCCTGCACGAATTCTTCCACGCGTGGACCGCGCTGAAGTTCGGCGACACGACCGCCGCCGACCGCGGGCACCTGACCTTGAACCCGCTGAAGCAGATGGGACCGATGTCCATCATCATGTTCCTTCTGCTCGGATTCGCCTGGGGCGCCGTTCCGGTCAATCCGCCGCTCCTTCGGGCGAGAAACCGCCATGCGCCCGCGATCGTCGCGCTGGCTGGCCCGGCGACCAACTTCGGGCTCTTCCTGGTCGGCTTTTTCTTCTTCGGATTCCTCTCGACGCGCATCTGGAATCTGGTCGAGAACGAAGCCGCCGGGATGACGATCCTGGAGCTGTTCCTCCTGCTCGGCATCTACAACCTTTTCCTGTGCATCTTCAATCTGCTCCCGATCCCCGGGCTCGACGGCTGGAACGCGCTGACGGAATACGTGCCGCGCCTGAGAAACGTCCATTCCGAATTCGCGAAGGGCGTCACGATCTTCCTGATCTTCCTGCTGTTTTTCCTCGCCGACGACATCTTCGCGCTCTCCAGGGACGTGATGTTTCTGTCGCCCGACCTGTTCAGTGCGGAGCACGGCGACCGTCAGGAGCAGGAGGCATCTCCGGGCTCACCCGAAGACCGGGCCGGCGGACCTCCGGTCGAGTCTGTTTCCGCAAAAACGATCAAAAACACCGAATCGCCGCTTGAAATCCATGCGGGGGATGCTATATTAACAGGATTACCGAAATAATAAGCTGCTTGTCTATCGGAAGGGGAAAAAATGAATCAGAAAACCAGAACGGCATTGTATTCGCTGGGCCTCTGCGCCTGTATCATATCCGCCGCTACAGCCGTCATCCTCACGATCAACGCCCGCAACCGGAAACCGCAGGCCGAAGTGACCGCGGTCGAGGAGCCGCAGGAAGAGGAACCGTCGAGACAGGACCGTCCGCGTCGGCGCGGAAGACGCGGCGGAGGCGGGGGCGGATTCCACGAGAGCAGACGCGGCGATGTGACGCGCCTCCTGCCCGACGGCGACGATTTCGGTCAGGTGCCGACGCCGGAGGAGTTCGAGGAGGAGCTCGTGAAGGGGCTGGAAGAATACCGTGCCCTGGCGCCGCATGAACGCGCCCGACTGAACGACCAGATGCACCAGACGACGCTCTTCGTGCGAAGCGGCCTCGACATGATGCGCGAGAACATCCATGAGATCCCGCCCGAGGAACTCGACCGCATCCGCGACGACTTCGACAGGTTCTCGGACGCGGCGGAACAGACGTTCTTCAGCGGCATCGTGGAACAGTATCTCACGCCTGAGGAGGACGCCACGATCGGTGAATTCGTGCGCACCATGCACGACGCGACAAACGAATTCCGGGATTTGCTTCACAGCACCTGACCGCCACCGGATTTCCCCGTAAAAAACTCCGGAGAACAGATTCATGTTCCCGGAGTTTTTTGCGCCTGACAAGTTGGCTTTTCGGCTTGTTTATTTCAGGTATTTCCGCACGCAGATCATCACGCGGCGTTTCCACAGGTCCTTCTTAGTCCGCCCGATCAGGAACCGCCAGGAGGTCAGCCCGTACACAACGGCATAGGCGGAGCCGCAGACGGCGCAGAGCAGGAACTCGTGAACATGTCCGAGCAGGACCTTCTTGCAAAGAAGCAGCACCAGAACGGCGGGGACCGTGGCAATCAGAGACGGGACGAAGATGATGAACAGGTCGTGCAGCATCTGCCCGTGGATGATTTTCTCCATGACGGGATACCGGACAACCACGAACATAAACAAGGCGGACGCCATGGAAATGATCTCGATGCAGACAATGCTGGTCCCGCCCCGGAGGAACAGGATGTTCAGGGAGACCACGACCAGCGCCTCCGCCATGGAAGTCCAGGCGTGAAGATGATGCTTTTCGCACATCAGCATCACGGACGACGGGATCTGTGCAATGGTGATCCACACGCCGACTGAGATCAGAGAAAGCAGGCTCAAGGTATGGATCAGCGGCGTGACGTCTTTCTTGAACAGCGCAAAGATCGCCTCGTCCCGGAGGAAAATGGCGGGTATGATGAAGAAGCAGCACATGAACATGTTCCACTGCATGGATTTCACGATGAAACAACGCAACATGCGGAACCGGCCGCGGTGAAACAGCTGAGCCGTCACTGGACGCACGTTGGCGTTGTACTGGCTGATCGCCTGATTGCACAGATCGGCAAGGCGGCTGGATATCTGCAGGACGCCGACGGATCCGAGCCCGCAGTATTTGCTGATGATCGGATTGCGTGTCTGTGTGCGCAGCAGCCGCGCCATCGACACAAAATATGTGCCGCTCGAAAAACCGAACACCTCGTGGAACACCTCCCGGTCAAACAGGTGAAACCGCAGCCGGAAACCGGGGATATACTTGGATACGCAGAAACCGGTGAAGCACCGTTCCACCGTCATCAGCACAACGACGAACCAGACGATCCCGTACAGCCCGCCCCCGAGTTTCAGGATGATCAGGAAACCGATCAGCTCGCAAAGCCGGGATGCGGCGTCGATATAGTTTTTGATGTAGATCTTGTGCAGCCCCACCATGAGTTCGGAAAACAGGCACAGGGGAAAGATCAGGGCGGTCCCGATGGAAAAAACGAGGAAACACTTCCGGCAATACGCCAGCTGCTCCGGATCGTGGACATTGAACAGCTTTTCCAGGAAGAACGACGCGATGAAGATGCCGAGAAGGATCAGAAGGGTCATCAGCGAATGAAACGTAAAGATCATCGAGATGATGGAATTGTAATGCCGGATGTCTCGTTTGAAAAGTTCATGCGAGGTGTATTTCTGTCCCGCGATGCCAACGCCGAAATCCATCAGCAGCGCATAGCCGAAGAACGTCCAGAGCAGCGTCCATAATCCATATCCGCTGTCGCCGAGATAACCGATCAGCCACCGCGTGACCAGCAGCCCCTGAAACGTCCGGATCAGGATCACCAGATAGTTTGTGGCGGTGTTTTTTGCGACGGATACTTGCATGAACGGAAAGGCCTTTCGGAAACTCTGTTTATTTTTCCATAAAAAACGAATGATATAATATATCCGCGTTTTCTTCCAAAATCAATTCTTTTTTTCTTTTTTTCGCACAAAAGGACCAAAAAGAGACAGCAGGACATCTTTCGGAAACACCGGCCGGCGGGCATGCCGGTACAGATGGCGAGCAGGTGTTGTTTCGGCAGCCTTGCAATCTTCCCCGGCACGGAGTATATTATAAGGATAAGTTTTTTTCCGGAACGCCATGAACCAGGAGAAGAAATCATGATCCGCTTTTTCAATACACTCGGACGCCGCATGACCGAATTCACCCCGATCCGCGAAGGATACGCCGGGATGTACACCTGCGGCCCCACGGTCTACAACTACGCCCACATCGGCAATTTCCGCGCCTACCTCTTCGAAGACCTCCTCCGCCGCACGCTCGAATACCACGGCATCAAGGTCACGCAGGTCATGAACCTGACCGACGTCGACGACAAGACCATCCGCGACTCGCGCGCCGCCGGGCTCCCGCTCCAGACCTTCACGCGCAAGTACAAGGACGCATTCTTCGAGGACCTCCGCACGCTCCGCGTCGAGCCCGCCGAGCACTACCCCGAAGCCACGGCGCACATCCCGGAAATGCTCTACATGATCCGGCAGCTGATGGACAAGGGCTACGCGTACCAGTCCGACGACGGCTCCATCTACTTCTCCATCGAAAAATGCAAGAACTACGGGCAGCTCGTCAAGCTCGACTTCGAAAACCAGCGCATCGGCGACCGCGTCCGCAGCGACGAGTACGCCAAGGATTCCGTCGCCGACTTCGCCCTCTGGAAAGCCTGGGACGAAAACGACGGCGACGTGAAGTGGGACAGCCCGTGGGGACCCGGCCGCCCCGGCTGGCACCTCGAATGCTCCGCAATGAGCCGCAAGTACCTCGGCCTCACGTTCGACATCCACACCGGCGGCGTCGACAACATGTTCCCGCACCACGAGGACGAGATCGCCCAGAGCGAATCCGCCAACGGCTGCAAGTTCGTGAACTACTGGCTCCACTGCGAACACCTCACGATCAAGGGGCAGAAGATGTCGAAGTCGCTCGGCAATTTCTACACGCTGCGCGACCTCACGGCGAAGGGCTGGTCCGGCGCGGAGATCCGTTATCTCCTGCTCGGCACGCATTACCGCTCCAAGCTCAACTTCGACCCCGACGCGCTCGGGACGGCGCGGTCCGCGCTGAAGAAATTCCACACGCTTTTCGAGCGCCTGAACGCCGTTCCCGCCGGGGACGCGCTTCTCGCCGAGGCGAAAGCCGCTGCGGAAGCCGCACATGCCAAGTTCGCCGACGGGCTCGCCGACGACCTGAACATCGCGGAGGCGCTTGCCACCGTCCACAAGTTCACGAAGGAAGTCAACGGCCTCCTCGCGAAGGGCGCGGGCCATGACGCTGCCGCCGTCCTGCTCGACCAGTACCGCGATTTCGACCGCGTGCTGGCGTTCCTGGACGTCGATTCCGCGCTCGAAGCCGCTGACGCCCCGAAACAGGACGTCCCGGCGGAGATCCTTGAGCTCGCGCAGAAACGCGCCGAGGCGAAGAAGGCGAAGGATTTCGCCGCCGCCGACGCACTCCGCGCGCAGATCAACGCCGCGGGCTGGGCAGTGAAGGACACGCCCGCCGGGCCGGAACTCTCCAAGTTATGACCCCGGGCCGCGCCGCACAGCTTCAGGCGATCGCCGCCACGCTCGCGCCCGAGCTCGATCCGGCACGCGATTATCCCGCGCTCGCGGCGCAGGCGGAACGCTGGCGCGAGGAGCGTCCGCTGGAAATCCTGCGCATCCTCTGCGGCACCCCGCTTTTCCTGAACACGCTGGCGCAGCACGCCGCGCTGCTCGCGGGCGGAGCCGACCTCGCCGTCTTTTATTCCGACGAGCTCGAATACGACCCGGCGATCCCCGGTTTCCTCGCCGGAATCGGGGTCAAAACCTGCCACGGCGCGAAAGAAGCCGCCACAAGCGGTCCGTTCGACGCCGTGCTCGACTGCAGCGCGCTGAACAAGGATCTTTCCGTCCGGCTCGGCTTCTGCGAGCTCACCCGCTCCGGCGTGCATGTTTATGAATCAAATCTGCCGGACAAACCCGTTTTCGCGGCGGATTCCGGCCGCATCAAGTCCATCGAGACCGTGCTCGGCACCGGCGACGGCTGTCTGCGCGGACTCCGTCACATCGGCGCCGACCCCGCCGGAAAGACCGTCCTGCTCTTCGGGCACGGACGCGTCGGACGCGGCATCGAATACGCCCTGACGCAGGCGGGCGCGACGGTCCGCATCGTCGATCCGGCGCAGGGGCGCGTCTTCACGCCCGCGCTGCTGGACGGCGCCGGCATCGTGATCACCGCCACGGGCATCCGCGACGCCCTCGCGCCGTTCTCCCGGCTCCTGCTCGACAGCGGCGCGCTGCTGGTCAACATGGGCGCGGACGACGAGTTCGGCGCGGGCATCCCGCCGGACCGCGCGGTCAACAGCAAGCGTCCGGTCAACTTCATGCTCTCCGAGCCCACGTCCACGCGCTACATCGACCCGACTCTGGCGCTCCACAACGCCGGCATCATCGAGCTCATGCGCAGCACAGCCCAGTCCGGCATTCTGACGCCGTCCGCCCCGCTCGAAGACTCCATCCTCGCCGACGTCCGCGCCGCGGGCGTCATCAACGCGGAGATCGACGCGCTCGGGCTCTGAGTTTCCGATACAAAACATCATCAGAATCAAATAACCAACCCCGAAGAAACAGGTCACAGATCATGTCAAGCATCCTCCTCCGCAATGTCGTCCTCAACGGTTCCACGGTCAACGTCCGCATCGAGGGAAACCGCTTCGCAAGCATCTCGCAATCCGTCCCCGCCGGACCCGCCGACGAAACGCTCGACGCCCACGGCGCGATGGCGATCCTCCCGGCGTTCTACAACGCCCACACGCACGCCGCCATGTCCCTGCTGCGCGGATTCGCCGACGACCTCGACCTCTTCGACTGGCTCAGCAACCACATCTGGCCCGTCGAGGCGCGCCTCACCAACGAGGACGTCTACGCCGGGACCCGCCTCGCCATCCTCGAAATGATCAAGTCCGGCACCGTCTTCTTCAACGACATGTACTGGCGGGGCCGCCAGGTCGTCCGCGCCGCCGAGGAGATGGGCATGCGCGCCTGCGTCGGCATCCTGCGCCAGACCATGGGCAATCCGGCGTTCCTCCCCATGCTGGACAACGACTGGCTGCTGGAAAACTGCAACAGCCTTTCTCCGCGCATTCAGATCTCCGTCGCGCCCCACGCGATCTACACGACCACTGAGGAGATCCTGCGCGACGTCGCCGAAACGGCGAAGAAGCACGGCCTCGCGATCCACACCCACCTCGCCGAGACGAAGAAGGAGTTCGACGACTGCATGGCGCAGCACGGCATGAGCCCGGCCGCCTACGTCGACCGCTGCGGCATCCTCACGGACAAGACCATCCTCGCGCACTCCGTGGCGCTCACCGACGACGACATCGAACTCCTCGCCGAACGCCGTTCCGTGCTCGTCCACATGCCCGTCTCGAACATGAAGCTCGTCTCCGGACATTTCCGCTACGACAGCGCCGCGCTCTTCAACAAGTGCCGCTGGGCGATCGGCACCGACGGCGCGTCCTCCAACAATTCCCTCTCCATGATCGGCGAGATGAAGGCCGCCGCCCTCCGAGGGAAAGACCTCACCGGCGACCCGAAGGCGATGAAGGCAGCGGACGTCTTCCGCGCCGCCACGCGCTCCGGAGCCGAGGCGTTCGGCATCGACGCGGGCGTCATCGAGGAAGGCCGCCTCGCCGACTGCATCCTCGTCGACCTGAACAACCACAACCTCGTCCCCGGGTTCAACCTGATCTCCGACATGGTCTACGCCGCGGACAGCTCCTGCGTCGACACGGTCATCTGCGACGGCCGCATCCTGATGCGCGGCGGGCACGTCGACGGCGAGGAGGAGATCGTCGCCGAAGCGCGCGAAGCCGCGAAACGCCTGACCTCGAAGTAACCCCCACTGCAAGCAGTGTCGAGCAGTGCGCTCAGCTTCGCTTGCGCACACGGCAAGCAGTGTTAAATAGTGCGCGGAAATACCGCGCACAAAATAAGGCGCACACGACTTTCAGGTCCTGTTTTTTCAGCCTCCGAACTGGAAACAGTCCGGGGGTTTTTCTTTTCAGACCGCCCCGTCCCCGTGCGCGAGCGAAAGCCGCGCACTGCTGCCGTGGAGGACTCGTCCTCCCGCGCCTGGCGGTCAAGAAAAAACGGTACCGCAATCTGAAAAACTCTGCCATGCGCGCCTCAGCGGCAAAGTATATGTTGTCGAGCGTGAGCGAGGCTACCTAGGCGGCGAAGCCGCCCCCAGCAACGCGTGGACTTGATGCGTCCATTTCCTTTTTTCCGCTTCAAAAATTGGAAAAAGATTAAAAAAAGCAGAAAATCCATTTGATTTTTGTTTGATTCGGGGTAAATTATTGTTTGGACACGGGTTCCGCATCGTGCAGAAACCGTTTCCGAGCTCATTACATCGGTTATTTCAGCAAAAGTTTATGTAAACCCGCCATGTTTCATTATTGCTCTTTTGCTCAGGTGTATGAAATACCAGCACAGGAAGATTGTATCTTCATGTCTTGCTGGGCGTTTCTCTGTCGTCACCTGAGCAGGTTCTTGGCGGGACCTACATAAACACGCAAGGGAATCGTCCGGCTTTTTTTGTGTTCGGACGTTGCCTCGTGCGCAGATTCATAAACCCCAAGAGGCCGCCCAATGCACACACGGGTTCGTCCCGTCAGTATTCCTTATTGTCGCAGTCGGAGTTCATTCATCCGGCTGAGGTTCAGTGCGCCTTCGCGACCAATTCTGTTTCTTGTTGTGAAAAACTTTTCCACAAAAAAATAGCATGAGGAGAAAGAAAATGGGTTACCATTACCACATCAACAGCGGCGTTACCAGCGACGGCATTATCCTTGACGAAAATAATCACATGACCGTACTCAGCGGTGGAACGGCGAACAACACTATGGTCAGCTCCGGTGGATCCCTTGTTGTCTCCTCCGGAGGAACCGCAACAAACATCATTGAAGACGGTGGAATGGTATATATTGGGGAAGGCGCGATTGTTACGTTTGTTCCCAACACGTTCTCCGGACTTGTTCTCTACAGCGACTATAGCGCTATTCATGCCTATGCCTCTATCCATTCCGGCACGACAGCGGACGGAACGAAGGTCAGCTACAACGGCAATCTTTACGTCTACGGCGGCACGGCGAACAACACCACAGTCAATTCCGGCAGCTATCTCCGTGTCGGTTCAGGTGGAACGACGAACAGTACCACGATAAATGGCGGTTATTTTTATATCTATTCAGACAGCACGGCAAACAACAACATGATAAGCTTCTGCTCCATGTATATCTTCTCCGGCGGCACAGCGAACAGCACCACGGTCGACGTCAACGGCAGCATGATCGTTGTCTCAGGCGGCACGGCAACCAACAACACAGTCAACGACATGGGCAGCATGTATGTCTCCTCAGGCGGCACGGCAACCAACAACACGGTCAATTCCGGCGGCCATCTCTGTGTCAATTCAGGCGGCACGGCAACCAACAACATGGTCAATTCCGGCGGCTGGATGCTTGTCTCCTCCGGCGGCGTGGCAAACCATACTACGGTCAGTTCCGGTGGCCATCTCTGTGTCAATTCAGGCGGCACGGCGAACAGCACCACCGTTAATGTAGGCGGCAAATTGGATCTCGACATCCACGGCACGGCGACGGACATCGTGGAGAACGGAGGGTGCGTCGCTACCCTACTTTCTTGCAGAGTCTTCACGTTCAAGGCTCATACATTCTCCGGCCTGACGATAGACAATCCTTCTGGCGCGACCGTCCACAGCGGAACGATTGCGGTCAACACGACGGTCGGTGCCTACAGCTACCTTGCGGTCTATTCCGGCGGCATCGCGAACGGCACCACGGTCAATTCCAGTGGCCGCATGTACGTCGACTCCGGCGGCATCGCGAACGGCACCACGGTCAATTCCAGTGGCCGCATGTACGTCGACTCCAGCGGCACGGCGAACGGCACCACGGTCAATTCCGGCGGCACCATGTACGTCGACTCCGGCGGCACGGCGAACGGCACCACGGTCTCCGGCGACTACACCTGCGACATGGGCCGCATGTACGTCTCCTCCGGCGGCACGGCGAACAGCACCACGGTCAATTCCAGGGGCAATCTGTACGTCATCTCCGGCGGCACGGCAAACAACACCACGGTCAATTCCAGGGGCAATCTGTATATCTCCAGCGGCGGCACGACGACGGACGTCGTGGAGAACGGCGGGTACGTCTATGTCGATGAAGGCGCAAACGTCAAGTTCAAGGCTCATACATTCTCCGGCCTGACGCTTTCGGGCACCCAGTTCGCCACAGTCCATTCTGGGACAACGGCGAACAGCACCACGGTCAAAGACACTGGCTTTCTCACCGTCTACAGCGGTGGCATCGCGAACAGCACCACGGTCGACTACGGCGGCTTCCTGGAAGTCTGCTCCGGCGGCACGGCGAACAGCACCACGGTCAATTCCAGTGGCATCATGTACGTCTCCTCCGGCGGCGTCGCGAACTGCACCAAGGTCAATTCCGGCGGCACCATGTATGTCTCCTCCGGCGGCAAGATAACCGGAAAGATGACATTTTTTCAAAGATTTCTCGCCTACGATCCCTACGCGGTCGTTTCCGTTTATGAAGGCGGGATCGTGGACTTCGATCTGACCGGAGCGACGGCGGGCGGAAGCGCATTCGTGAATAATCTTTCGGTTGTTAAGGGGACACCGACATACACGCTCACGGTCGACGGGACGCAGTCGAACGGTACATACAAGCTCGCGGGCTGGGCGACGGGCTTCAACAAGACCATCTCCGTGGTAAACACCGACGGAACGAGTCTCGGCACACTCACGGTCGGGCAGACCGCGAACATCGGCTCCTCCGAATACACGCTGAATCTGGGAAGCGACGACGTGCTGTCCGTTTCGGTCGCGGCGGTCGCTCCCGAACCCGTCGTCGCTCCGCCGTACCTCACCGGGTGTTTCGCGGGCGGCATCCAGTCCATGCTGGCGAAACAGTCGGACGGCGCGGTCACGGTCTACCGCGAAGGCTCCACCTGGGGCACGGGACTTACGCTTGATCCGGGCTGGACGGTCGTCGGCACGGGCGATTTCAACGGCGACGGTCTGGACGATTTCCTGCGCGTGAACACCGAAGGCTATGTGGTCGGCGAAATGAGCCTCACAAACGTCGTCAATGAAGACATCTTCGTCCCGCAGGTCCTGAACTTCCTGACCCCCGGCTGGGACATCCTCGGCACGGGCGACTTCGACGGTAACGGCGCGGACGACGTGCTGATCGCGAATCCGACCGCGGCATCCGAAACGGTCGGTCTGCTCGGCTACTGGAAGGGCGGCACGGAGTGGACGCTCATCAACGGCTACTCCGCCGAGTGGGAATGTGTCTCGACCGGCGATTTCAACGCTGACGGCAAGTGCGACATGCTGTGGCGGAATTCGTTTGTCGGCGAAGGCGGACTGACCTACAACGCGTACTGTACCTGGATCGTGGACAATCCGGTCGACTGGCGCATGGTCAGCGTGGCCGATCCGTCCGATTGGCAATTCCTCTGTTCCGGGGACTTCGACGGCAACGGCTCGCACGACATCGCCATGATCAACGGCGAAGGCGTGATCGGCATCTGGGGCGTGAACGACGGCTACCTCAGCTCGTGGTCCATCCTCAGCGCCGTCGACACCTCGGCGTGGACGCTCGCGGGCGTCGGCGACTTCAACGGCGACGGCACCGACGACATCGCGTGGTGCAACAACTCGACGAACCTCGCGGGCTACTGGCAGATCAGCGACAAGCAGCTCACGACCTGGGC